>NZ_DAIUEH010000028.1:0-72996 GCF_036845245.1 Methylobacter sp. | reverse complement strand
GCAGAGGTCGCCACCTTTATTCAAGTTCGCCATACACCAGATTTATTTATACCTCGATTGAAGTTCTTACCAAGCAGCCGCAAAAAGTTATCATTGAAAAGCTTCAGAATAATACCGTCACCGCCTCTGATATGGCTTGTCAATTTGGCGCCATTGATGCCGCCATGCTCATTCAAAGTCGTCTAAATAAAGCTGTCGACCTAGAGCAGTCATTGCCGGTTGTTGATAAAAAACAACTGCAACTGCATATTTCGCAGGACATAGTGTCAATAATAAGTGATCAATTTGACATCAATTTGTTACTTGAGACAGTGCTTGAGGGGATTCATCGGGGTATCGGTATGGATCGAACTATTTTTTCTTTGTTAGTCACCGACAAGCAGTCTCTTAAAGAAAGGCTGTCTTTGGGTTGGCGCAAAGACGCATATGAGCACAAGGTCATTTTCAATATCGCGGAAACACCACCCAATATTTTTTTTCATGTTTTGGCAGGTACTCAGGCTTTCTGGGCTAAACCTTTGGTTAATGCCAAGTTGTATACACTCCGGGATATTAATGTAGTTGGAAAAAACGAATGTTTTATTATGCCGGTTTTTTTCAACAAGATACCGATTGGCTTGATTTATACTGATCGGGCAATAAGTAACGAACCGTTAACTGAAGAAGATTTTAATGCGTTTAAATATTTTGCCCAACAGGCCAACATAGGCCTTGCGATGTATCGTATGCAACGCATAGTTAATGGAAAAAAAGATAGCGGCATTGACCAGAGCGGCAGTTATTGAGCTTGCCAGGCGGACGGCTTGGCAGGAACGTCGCAATATTGGTCGAGTAACTTTATAAAATAATCCCGGCTGATTTCCTGGGCGCCAAGACTTTCCAAGTGCTTTGTATGGACTTGGCAGTCCACCACTCGGTAATCCCAAGACTTAAGCAGCTGAACCAAAGTAACGAAAGCTACTTTGGAAGCATCGGTTCTGGTGTGAAACATCGATTCGCCCAAAAAAACCTGTCCCAGTGCGACACCGTATAACCCGCCAACCAATTCATCGCCAATCCATGTTTCAACCGAATGGGCAAATCCTGCTTGATGCAGTTGATTGTATGCAGCGTTGATTTCTGCTGTGATCCAAGTGCCTGCGCTGTCTTTGCGGGGATTCGCACAGGCAGTAATGACTTCATTAAAAGCCTGGTCAAACGTTACTGAAAAAATATTTTTCCGTAAGGTTTTACGCAAGCTGTGGGAAATAACCAGTTTATCGGGAAATAAAACCAAGCGGGGGTCCGGCGACCACCATAAGATAGGTTCGCCGCGGTTATACCAGGGAAATATTCCATGCCGGTAAGCATTTAACAACCGATTTTGGGACAGGCATCCCCCTATGGCAAGTAAACCGTCCGGTTCGCGGAGGGCTTGGCTTGCCAGTGGAAAATCTTGCTGTGGATTTTTCGGGTCAAGAACAGTCAGTCGCATAGCTTGACTTGATTTAAGGCATGAAACTGAAAAGTCAGGTCAGGCATTAAACCCAAATTACCGCTCAACCGACTAATTCATCGAGGAATTTTTCTGCATCCAGCGCCGCCATACAGCCTGCGCCTGCTGAAGTAATGGCTTGTTTATAAACCGAGTCCATTACATCGCCCGCAGCAAATACGCCTTCAACGCTGGTTGCGGTGGCGTTGCCGTGAATACCGCTTTTGACTTTAATATAGCCGTGCTCCATATCCAGCTGGCCTTCAAAAATACCGGTATTGGGAGTGTGGCCAATGGCTATAAATACACCATGTACATCCAGTTCTTTGGTCGAGCCGTCTTGAGTGTTCTTGATTCTAAGGCCGGTAACACCCATGTCGTCGCCCAGTACTTCATCAAGCTGGTAATTCCACTCAATGTTGACATTGCCGTTTTGAGATTTTTCAATCAGCTTGTCGGAAAGGATCTTTTCGGAACGGAATTTATCTCGGCGATGCACGACAACGACTTTTGAGGCAATATTAGATAAATAAAGCGCTTCTTCAACAGCCGTATTGCCGCCGCCGATGACCGCAACGGGTTTGTTTCTGTAGAAAAAACCGTCGCAGGTAGCGCAAGCCGATACGCCTTTGCCTTTGAAAGCTTCCTCGGATTCCATGCCTAAATAACGCGCTGAGGCGCCGGTTGCAATAATCAGCGCATCACAGGTGTAAGTGCCTGAATCGCCAGATAATGTAAACGGACGAGCGGACAGATCGGCAGTGTGTATGTGGTCGAAAATTATTTCGGTATTAAAGCGTTCGGCATGTTTAAGCATTCTCTCCATGAGTGCGGGCCCTTGCAAGCCTTCAATATCGCCGGGCCAGTTATCTACTTCGGTCGTTGTAGTTAACTGGCCGCCTTGTTGCATACCCGTAATGATAACCGGATTCATGTTGGCGCGCGCGGCATAGATTGCGGCGGTATAACCGGCAGGACCGGAGCCGAGAATCAAAAGACGGCAATGTTTGGACTCACTCATTAAAAATCCTTTGCACTAGGCAAGACTGAAAAAAATTAATTATGAAGAGGAAAGCGTGTTTCGTAAACTGTTTTATCAGTATAGTCGGCGGGTAATGGCAGAAATGAGAGCTGGAGTTTATTGTGGATATTACTAATGTAAAACATATCATTATTGATCTATAATTATGTTTTATTAGTAATTTATGTGACGAGTTGTTAAATATGGCTGCTGTAATGGAAGAAAAAACCTTTCGCGGTTTGCGTGAAGTTGCTTTATTAGGCTTCATCGCAGGTGCATTATTTTTTTTAATTTCGCTGATCACTTTTAGTAACGAGGATGCAGGCTGGACGCATAGCGGATCAGTGCAGACAGTCTCTAACGCGTGCGGGGTTTTTGGCGCATGGATCGCCGATTTCATGCTCAGCTGTTTCGGTTTAGTCGCTTATCTGTTTCCGGTCATTATCTTCTGGCAAGGTTACCTGATTTACACCCGAGGCAGACAAGGACGCGAAAAGATGGTTGTCGCGCTGCAATGGATAGGCTCTATAGCGACCATTATTTCAGGTGCTGCATTATTAAATTTATATTTATTAAGGATAGGGATAGAACTGCCCAGCAACACCGGCGGCATTTTAGGCCAGGAAACCGGCAATGCGTTGCTGGTAGTATTCGGTAATTCAGGGGCAACGCTATTCTTACTGGTAATTTTATTGGCCGGGGTTACTTTGGTTACCGGCCTGTCATGGGTCGCGCTAATAGATGTCATCGGCAAATACACCGTATTTATATGCCGGGTTTTCTGTAATAGCGTTCTGGGTTTGTTGCAGGAGCATTCGGCCAATCGCACCCAGATGAATCGCCCCCAGACGTTGGTCAATAATCAAGGAAGGCCGGAACTTAAGAAAAAAATCAGCGCTAAAGTCATACCGACTATCGAAAAACCTGTAGAAAAAATAACAAAAAACACGCTTCCACCTAAAAAACAGCCGACCGTTAAATATGATGCCAGCAAAGGCGTGTTGCCTTCTCTGGAGTTACTGGATCACCGAGATACGCGCGTTATCGGATATTCACAGACCGATCTGGAAGAAATGTCGCGCTTGGTGGAAGACATTCTCGCCGATTTTAATGTCGTCGTCTCTGTGGTTGGTTTTCATCCAGGTCCTGTCATCACCCGTTTTGAAATACAACCGGCGGCTGGTGTTAAAGTCAGCCGCATTAGCACATTATCCAAAGATTTGGCCAGAGCGTTGTCGGTCACCAGTGTTCGAATCGTTGAAATTATCCCCGGTAAATCGGTAGTCGGTCTTGAAATTCCCAACCGGGAACGCGAAATGGTGACTTTGCGCGAATTGTTGGTGTCGGCACCGTTCGAAAAGTCCAAGTCCATGCTGACCCTGGCAATGGGCAAGGATATTTCCGGCACGCCGATGGTTGCCGATCTTGGCAAAATGCCCCATGCACTGGTTGCAGGTACCACAGGTTCAGGTAAGTCGGTCGCTATTAACACCATGATCCTCAGTCTGCTTTATAAAGCAACTCCGGAACAGGTGCGCTTGATCATGATCGACCCGAAGATGCTGGAGTTATCGGTTTATGAAGGTATTCCACATTTATTGACTCCCGTCGTAACCGATATGAAGGAAGCCAGCAACGCGCTACGTTGGGCGGTTGCCGAAATGGAAAGACGCTATAAGCTAATGTCTAAAATGGGTGTCAGAAACTTGGCCGGATTCAATCAATTGGTAGAAGACGCGACAGCAAGAGGCGAGACCATCAGAGACCCGATGTTCCAAATGATCAATCCGTTGGAGGAAGGGGAAGAGTATCCCACCTTGAATACCCTGCCCAGCATCGTCATTGTTATCGACGAATTAGCCGATATGATGATGATTGTCGGTAAAAAGGTGGAAGAACTGATCGCACGTCTGGCGCAAAAAGCCCGAGCGGCCGGTATCCATTTGATTCTTGCGACCCAGCGCCCATCGGTTGACGTATTGACCGGTTTGATCAAAGCCAACGTACCGACCCGGATTTCATTCCAGGTGTCATCACGCATCGACTCACGCACCATTCTTGATCAAGGCGGCGCCGAAACCTTGTTGGGCAACGGTGACATGCTGTTTTTACCTTCAGGAACCAGCATACCAATTCGTGCTCACGGCGCATTTGTCGACGACCATGAAGTGCATCGAGTGGTCGAATTTTTAAAACAAACCGCGCCGCCTGATTATTTGGAGGACATCACCCGCGATTCTTCCGATTCCAGCGATGGCTACAGTATGGGCGGCGGTGGCGGCAATGGCGATTCCGAAGCGGATGCTTTGTATGATGAAGCCGTGCAATTTGTTACCGAAACTCGTAAAGCCTCAATATCCAGCGTACAAAGACGCTTTAAAGTCGGTTACAACCGTGCCGCAACCATGATCGAAGGCATGGAAGCGGCCGGTGTTGTCAGTCCCGCGGAAAGCAATGGGTCAAGAGTCGTGCTGGCGCCCCCTCCGGTAAGAGATTAACAATGAATATTGCATCGATCGGAGTCGTCATCGCGCTGATGGCGACTCTGGGCGGTATCGTTATTATCAGGCGTAATTCTTCTGAACAACCCATACAAGTCAAAGCCGTTCTTTTCGGACTTTATTTCTGGGGATTGGTGTTTTTGCAGTTGGTTATATACGGCTCATTCTTGAGCTAAAGTGCAGCTGATTCTGGGCATTAGTCAGGCTGCATGCGCTCATAAAAGCACTTCTTTGGGTGCTCATTTTACTTGGCAGAGATTTGCGCTCAACAGAGTGCGAGTCATGATGCTGCGCGACAGGGTCGGGACGTGCGTATGTACAAATTATTGAGGTTGGCCCGCATACGCCTGCCAAGGACGCGGCTAAGCTAATGTTGAAGAATAAAATTCATCACATTGTCATAACAGAAAATAAAGTAAAATTGTTTGGGTAAGAGAGCGGTAGTTTTGAGATGGCAAGACTTACTCCGTAGTAAAAAACTAAGCATTAACCAACCTTTTAGGCTTGTTGACAATAGTTCGGTGAGCTGATACTTTGCTCCGCTGGCACTCGTATTAATGGAGTGCTAATCTTAGTTGCAGAGGTTGGTGTGAGTAATACGCAAGTTTTAAATGAGCGGTCGCTACAGCTATTAAAAGCGCTGGTCGAGCGTTATATCAATGATGGCCAGCCTGTGGGTTCGCGGGCCTTATCAAAAGATTCGGATTTAAATTTAAGTCCGGCGACTATTCGTAATGTCATGGCCGATCTGGAAGACCTGGGGCTGGTACATTCGCCGCATACTTCGGCAGGACGGGTGCCTACGGTCAGCGGTTACCGCCTGTTTGTTGACAGTTTATTGACGGTCAAGCCTCTGGAATCGAAAGACTTGACCCGGTTACATCAAGGCTTATCTTTAAGCGAGGACACTAATGATGCAATCGGCGTCGCTTCGCGTCTGCTGTCGGAATTGTCGCAGATGGCCGGGGTAGTGACTTTGCCCAAAAGAGAGCTGGTCTGTCTACGCCATATCGAGTTCCTGTCTTTATCTCACACCCGCGTATTAGTCATTTTTGTTACCAATGAGCAGGAAGTCCATAACAAAATCATCCATACCTCCAAAGTATTCAGCCCCGCCGAATTACAACAGGCGGCCAATTATTTGAATTCGATTTATTCCGGGCGTAGCCTTAATGCGGTGCGCAAAGCTGTTTTAAAAGAGTTGCAGGAAGACCAGGAACGCATGAATCAAGGCATGCTGGATGCGGTAAAAATGGCGCAGCTGGCGTTCGATCAGGACAATAAAAAAGATGATTATGTGCTGACCGGCGAAACCAATTTAATGGGTTTTTCCGAGCTATCCGACATGGATCGACTAAAAAATCTGTTTGAAGCATTCAGCCAAAAGCAGGGCGTTATTCATTTGCTGGATCAATGCATGAAAGCCGATGGCGTACAGATATTTATCGGCGAAGAATCCGGCTACCGGGCTTTTGATCGTTGCAGCTTGGTGACCTCATCGTATTCGGTTAGCGATGAAGTGGTCGGGGTACTCGGCGTCATTGGGCCGACGCGTATGGCCTACGAGAAAATCATTCCCTTTGTTGATGTAACGGCAAAATTGTTGGGCGCCGCCTTGAATCCAAAATCAACGACCCCACTATAAATAATGTCTTTTTTGTGCCCTCGTCAGGCATGGATATTAATTTTAAATGTTAAGGAGCTATAAATAATGAGTACTGATCAGGAAGCGCCTGAATCCCAGGCTAAAACTGAAAACGAAACGGTTAGTGAACCGCCGCATACCGAATTAGTCGAGCACGAATTTACGATTGATGAGTTGCAGCAGGCGTTGGCCCAGGCTGAGCAAAAAGCGCAGGAGAACTGGGACAAAGCGGTTCGTGCTCAGGCGGAAATGGAAAACCTGAAAAGAAGAACACAAAAAGACCTGGAAGATGCGCACAAATTTGCGCTAACAGGTTTTGCCAAAGAGCTCTTGCCGGTATTAGACAGCTTGGTATTAGGCCTGCAGGCGGCAACCGGCGAAAGCGAGGAAGTGAAAAAATTCCGCGAAGGCAGCGATTTAACGATTAAACAATTCGAATCAGTATTTGCAAAATTCAAAATTGAAGCGATTGATCCGATCGGCCAGCCGTTTAATGCGGAACTGCATCAGGCCATGGCTATGCAGGCGGTAGAGGGTGCAGAGCCGAATACGGTGGTTAACGTTTTCCAAAAAGGTTATATGTTGAACGGACGCTTACTTCGTCCCGCTATGGTTTTGGTTGCCAAGGCAGCCGAAAAAAAGCCGACAGATAGCCCTAGTATCGATGAACAGGCTTGAAATCAAATAAAGCAGCCTCATATTTGTAACAACTTTTACCTTTTTATATAAATTCAAGTCTGGAGAATTCAATGGCTAAAATAATTGGCATAGATTTAGGAACAACAAACTCGTGCGTTGCTGTGTTGGAAAACGGCGTCGCAAGAGTAATTGAAAACAGCGAAGGTGCGCGTACTACGCCTTCCATTATCGCTTTTACCAGTGACGATGAAGTATTGGTCGGTCAATCGGCGAAACGTCAGGCCGTTACTAACCCAAAAAATACCGTATTTGCGATCAAGCGTTTGATCGGTCGTCGTTTTAAAGATGATGTCGTACAAAAAGACATCAAAATGGTGCCTTATAAAATCGTCGAAGCTGAAAACGGCGATGCCTGGGTTGAAGTTCACGGTAAAAAAATGGCGGCTCCCGAGATTTCAGCACGCATTTTAATGAAGCTGAAAAAAGACGCCGAAGCCTATTTAGGTGAAGAAGTCACCGAAGCGGTTATTACCGTACCGGCTTATTTTAACGACTCGCAACGTCAGGCGACTAAAGACGCCGGTCGTATTGCCGGACTTGAAGTTAAACGTATTATCAATGAACCGACTGCGTCTGCATTGGCTTTCGGTATGGACAAGCCTAAAGGCGATACCAAAATTGCAGTCTATGACTTAGGCGGCGGCACGTTCGATATTTCGATTATTGAAATTGCTGAGATAGAAGGTGAGCACCAATTCGAAGTATTATCGACCAATGGCGATACTTTCCTGGGTGGTGAAGATTTCGACTCAAGAATCATTGAATTTCTTGCCGCAGAATTTAAGAAAGAAAGCGGCGTTGACGTTCATAACGACCCATTAGCCTTGCAACGTTTAAAAGAAGCGGCGGAAAAAGCCAAGATCGAATTGTCTTCAAGCCAGCAAACCGATGTCAACCTGCCTTACATTACTGCAGATGCATCAGGCCCTAAGCATTTAAATGTTAAATTGACTCGCGCCAAACTGGAATCGCTGGTTGAAGAGCTGATCAATCGCACTAAAGGCCCTTGCGAAATGGCGCTGAAAGATGCGAAGTTAAAGGCGTCGGATATTAATGACGTGATTTTGGTCGGCGGTCAAACCCGTATGCCGAAAGTACAGGAAATGGTAAAAAACATTTTCGGCAAAGAACCACGTAAAGACGTTAACCCTGATGAAGCGGTGGCTTTAGGTGCTGCGATTCAGGCAGGCGTTCTGGGCGGCGAAGTTAAAGACGTATTGTTGTTGGACGTTATCCCGTTATCTTTGGGTATCGAAACCATGGGCGGCGTCATGACCAAACTGATCGAGAAAAACACCACAATCCCGACCAATGCATCGCAGGTTTTCTCTACAGCGGATGACAATCAAACCGCCGTGACTGTTCATGTATTGCAAGGTGAGCGCGAAGTCGCAGCGGCGAATAAATCACTGGGTCGATTTGATCTGGCCGATATTCCGCCTGCACCGCGCGGTGTGCCGCAAATTGAAGTCGCGTTCGACATTGATGCTAACGGTATTTTGAATGTATCGGCTAAAGACAAAGCGACCGGCAAAAAACAATCTATCGTTATCAAAGCATCCAGCGGTTTATCGGATGACGAAGTTGAACGTATGATTAAAGATGCCGAAGCGCATGCTGACGAAGACCGTAAACTGACGCAATTGGTCGCGGCACGCAACCATGCCGACGGTATGATTCATGCGACTGAAAAATCATTGAAAGAACTGGGCGATCAAGTCAGTGCCGATGAAAAAACCAGCATTGAACATGCTATTGAAGCATTGAAAACTGTGCTTAAAGGTGATGATAAAGAAGCGATTGAATCTAAAACCAATGACTTAACCGAACTATCCGGTAAACTGGCTGAACGCGTTTACGCGCAAAAGTCAGCGTCTGAAGGGGACACTTCCAGCGCCCATGCTTCTTCGGAACATCATGCGGCGGATGACGGTGTTGTCGATGCCGAGTTTGAAGAAGTTAAAGATGACGATAAGAAGTAAAATGTAAAGGGAGGACGCATCTTATCCTCCCGAATACATATTAACTTAAGCATAAAGCCACGAAGAACACGAAGCTCGCGAAGAAAAAAATTCGTGTCCCTTCGTGTTCTTTTTGCGGTTTAGTAACCCGTCTCTTATCTCTACACGGGATATCTCGGACCAAGTCAGACGATGATAATCACCAAAATCCAACAATAGAATATTGAACCATGGCAAAAGAAGATTTTTACAAGCTTCTCGGTGTAGACAGAAACGCCAGTGATGCAGAGATTAAGAAAAGCTATCGCAGCAAGGCGATGAAGTATCATCCGGACAGAAATAAAGATAATCAGGTGGAAGCCGAGGCCAAGTTTAAGCAGATTAAAGAAGCTTACGAGGTTTTATCAGACCCTAAAAAACGCTCCGCTTACGACCAATTCGGCCATGCCGGAATTGACCCTTCGATGGGCGGCGGGCGTGGTGCCAGCGGTTTCGGAGGTTTTGGTGCAGGTGAAAGTTTCAGCGATATTTTCGGCGATATTTTTGGTGGCGGAAGACAGCAGCGAAGCAATGTTCAACGCGGCTCGGACCTGCGCTACAACCTGGAATTAACACTCGAAGAAGCCGTATTCGGTACCGACGCCAAAATTCGCGTGCCGGTGCTGGTTACTTGCGGCGAGTGTAGCGGTTCCGGCGCCAAGAAAGGTTCCAGCCCTGTTATCTGTTCAACTTGCCATGGTCACGGCCAAGTCAGGATGCAGCAAGGCTTTTTTTCGGTTCAGCAAACCTGTCCAACCTGCCGCGGTACCGGCAAACAGATTAAAGATCCTTGCGGCGTGTGTTACGGCCAAGGGCGAGTCCAGGAAAATAAAACCCTGTCCGCGAAAATTCCTGCAGGTGTTGATACCGGCGATCGCATACGTTTGGCAGGAGAAGGCGAAGCCGGAGAATTCGGCGGCCCGGCAGGCGATCTTTACGTTCAGGTTCAGGTAAAAGATCACCAGATTTTTACCCGTGACGGCGCGAATTTATATTGCGAAGTACCGATCAGCTTTCCTACCGCCTGCTTGGGCGGCGAGCTGGAAGTGCCGACCTTGAACGGCAAAGTGCTGTTGAAAATCCCTGCCGAGACACAAACCGGGAAATTATTCAGGCTTCGCGGCAAAGGCGTCAAGCCGGTCAGAGGCGGACCGGTCGGCGATTTAATGTGTAAAGTACAGGTTGAAACGCCCGTGCATCTGACCAAAGAGCAAAAAGCCCTGGTTGAGCAGCTCAGCGAATCCTTATCAGGCGGCGGTAAACATCATAGTCCTCAAGAGTCTTCGTGGACTGATGGCGTAAAAAGCTTTTTCGATAAATTAACAGGATAAGTCATGATGCGTATTGCTGTTGTAGGTGCGTCCGGCCGCATGGGTCTTTGCTTGATTAAAGCGGCGGCGCTGGCGAAAAATGCCGAATTGGCTGTTGCCGTTTCCCGTCCCGAGAGTCTAGCCATAGGCCGGGACGCGGGTGAACTGGCGGGCATCAGCGTCGTCGGCGTTAAAGTCGTCGATGACTTGGCGTCCGTTGTCGATCAATTCGACGTATTGATCGATTTTACCCGGCCCGATGCGTCAATGGACTTTATCGGGATTTGCCGCGAAGCCGGAAAAAAGCTGGTCATCGGCACCACCGGCTACACTGATGCGCAAAAAGCCCTGATTAGCGAAGCGGCTAAAGACGTAGCGATAGTGATGGCACCCAACATGAGCGTCGGCGTCAACCTGTCGCTTAAATTGCTGGAGATGACCGCCAAAGTCATGGGCGATTACACCGATATTGAAGTGATCGAGGCTCATCACCGGCATAAAGTCGATGCGCCGTCCGGCACAGCATTACGCATGGGAGAAGTGATAGCCGATGCGTTAGGCCGGGATTTAAAAGACTGCGCGATTTACGGCAGGGAAGGCAATACCGGCGAGCGCGACAGAAAAACCATCGGTTTTTCAACCATCAGAGCCGGGGACATCGTTGGCGAGCATACCGTCATGTTTGCCGACGACGGCGAGCGGGTGGAAATCACTCACAAAGCCACCAGTCGCATGACCTTTGCCAACGGTGCAGTCAGGGCGGCGGTCTGGTTGGCTGGTAAGGATAGCGGTTTGTACGATATGCAGGATGTTTTGGGGCTTTCTTGATTGAGTCATAGGTCGGGTTAGTAGCGTAACCCGACATATCGAAGCGGCTAATGTCAGGCATAGACAGCATGCCTAAAGTTATTGACGCGGAAATACGGCGGCGGGTAGCATGAAACTCACCCAGCAAATAAACAGTCGGTTAAGCCGTGCATAGTCAACGCTTCAATAAAATTATTCACGTAACGGAACATGCTCAAAAACGCATGATTGAACGTGATATTTCGAAGGAATTGTTAAGTGACCTTATAGAAACAGGGCAATTAAGCTATAAAGACGACAAGCATGCATGGATAGCAAAGTGCTATCAACATCGAACCGATAACTTGCTTTGTGCCGCAGTGGTCATGGATCAAGCGGTTATTGTTAAAACAGTGATGTATCACTTTAGTTTCGAGAATGAATTATGAAAACAATCTACTATCCTGAAGACGATATTTTGGAACTGCATTTTAGCGACAACCCTATCGTTAGAGAAACAACGCAAGATTGGAATGTCGTTTTGTCTTACGATGCGAATAATCATCTTGTGCAGATGGTGGTATTAGAAGCCAGTGTTTCCGGACTGTTGCCTTTGCAGGAACAGAAAGCCGCATAGTCGGTTGGTTTAGCGTAGGCCGTACCGCGCCGCTACTGGGCAATATTGAACTCGCGTACAATCAATGGAATTATTATTTCATGCATAGTTTCCGTTGGCTCTCCAATTATTGAAGTTATATTTATCTTATGAGGCGGTTGGATATTAGCTTTATATGGCTGTCGAGTAAGTAATTCAACTATGTTGAAAGCCTTATTTTCTGGAAGAGTTTTCAATAAAGCAGATAATTTCCCAGCATCAAAATCGTAAGCTACTGCATACTCTATATCACCAACCATCCTGTTCAAGTTAATTGAAAATGTATGGTCGTTTACTCTGACAATATGATCGACCGGTACATCGTAATCATATTGTATTACGTGACTTTTAATTCCAGCCTTGTAAAGCATCGTTCCATAATCTGGGTATAGATTTTGAGGCATAGGTGAGAAATCCTGTATTTTGTATGGAGCTAATACATTTTCTATTTCTCCCCAAAGCTCATCTGATTTTATTAATGGGATGATGAGAATAGGGTTTATCTGATTAATGTGGAAAACAGTTAATTCATTTCCATTACATAATGCATATAAACTAGCTCTAACATCAGGATGAATAGCATAACTGTATGCTTGCTCAACGTTTTTTCCATTACGGATATTTTCTTTTGGTGATTTTGCATCTAATACGCAAGCTACGTTCTTTTTAACACTAAGAATGTAGTCTGGAAATATATTAATTTTTTGTTTTTGAGTTCCAATTAGAACGTATGGATGATTAAGAGCTTTTCCTCTCTGTATCTTATAATCCCCGTGAGATTTATAACCCAGCCTGTGCAAAATTGGCGTGATTAACTCTTCACGAACAGAATCTTCCTTGAAATCATTTGACTTCAATATATCGAATTCAAAATCTTTAAAAAGCATTATAGGTAACACTCCTGGCAAAAAACAAAAATGAATTACAATATTAATAAACGTTTTGTGTGAGCTGACTGTTAAAAGCATAGCATGATATAAAGTACGAGGCCCATCGTTTGGTGAATTAAAGAGAACACCAATATCAGGCTATTGTCGTGGTTTTTCACTGTGACCCCTGCCAAACCTCGGAACAATTATTTTTTGGTTAAAAAGATTGATCCGCTACAGATTATTTTTCTTTGTTATATTGCTTGCCATCAAACCCTTTAAAACAGGAAACTAATGTTAAGACTATTCCACACCGCAGACTGGCACCTCGGACATCATCTGCACGGCGTATCCAGGCAACTGGAACATCAGCAGTTTCTGGATTGGCTGCTGGATGAATTACAAACCAAACAAGCCGATGCGTTGATTGTTGCCGGTGATATTTTCGATTCGGCAAATCCATCCTCCGCCGCGCAATTGCAGCTTTATGACTTTCTGGTCAAAGCCAGAACCCGGCTGCCAAACTTGGACATTGTTTTGGTCGGCGGCAATCACGATTCCGCTTCAAGGCTGGACGCGCCTGCACCTATTCTCAATGCTCTGGGCGTTACCGTGGTCGGCGGTTTGTCGCGCGACCAGCAGGGCGGTATTGATTGGGAGCGTTTGTTGGTGCCGCTGACCAATGCGGTGGGCGAAGTTAAAGCATGGTGCGGAGCCATGCCGTTTTTACGTAATGCCGACTTGCCTACGATTGCCAAGGATATAAGCGGTACGGAAGCAATACCACCCGATGAGCAAGACAGCGATCCGTTAATCTCCGGCATGAAATCGCTGTATGCCGAACTGTTCACGCAGCTGCAACAAAAGGCAGGCAATACACAAAGCCTGATCCTGACCGGGCATTGTTATATGGTCAATGGCGCGGTATCCGAATTAAGCGAGCGTAAAATACTGGGCGGCAACCAGCATGCGCTGCCGGTTGAATTATTTCCCGAGGACATTGCTTATGTCGCGTTAGGCCATTTGCATTTGGCGCAACGGGTCGGTGCGAATGAACATATTCGCTACAGCGGTTCGCCGATTCCGCTGTCGTTTGATGAAGCCGGTTATTCGCATCAGATCGTTCAGGTTGATGTCATGGCCGGTCAGCCGGTTGAAACCATCGCTATTAAAATTCCCCGTAGTGTTCAATTATTAAGAATTCCCAACGGCAAGGATTTTGCTGCGTTGCCGGAGGTGATCGTGCACTTGGAAAACCTGAGCCTGGACGATCTGCCGATAGAGCAACGTCCGCTGCTTGAATTGAGAATCAGGCTGGAAAAGCCGGAGCCCGGATTGCGCCAGCAGATTGAAGAAATCATCGCCAAACTGCCGGTGCGTTTATTGAAAATCTCCACCGCCTACAGCGGCAGCGAAAAAAGCCTGGCCGATCTGAAAATCGAAGAACGCCTGGAAGAGCTGCAACCGCTAGATGTTTTCCAACGCTGTTATCAAAACAAATACGAGCAGGATGCGCCCGAAGCGATGAATGCGTTGTTTAACGAATTGCTTGAAAGCCTGCAAGGAACCGAATAATGCGCATTTTAGCAATACGCGGAAAAAACCTGGCCAGCTTGGCCGAGCCGTTCGAGATTCTGCTGAATTCAGGGCCATTGGAGCAGGCCGGTTTATTTGCGATTACCGGCCAAACCGGCGCCGGCAAAAGCACAATACTGGATGCCTTGTGCTTGGCGCTATATGACAAAATCCCGCGCCTGCCGGACGGCCATGGTTTTGCGGTAGGCCATAAAGATGAAGATGAAAACCTGCGCGTGACCAGTAACGACGTGCGTTCGATACTGCGCCGGGGCACCAGCCACGCGTATGCCGAAGTGGATTTTATCGGTAAGGACAAGCATCACTACCGTGCACGTTGGGAAGTCAGCAAAGCCCGAGGCAAAGCCGATGGCCGCTTGCAGGCGCAGAATGTTACGTTGTGCAATATTGCAGACGGACAAAGTATCGGGCAGGGCAAGAAAAATACGCTGGATACAATCAGCGAATTGATCGACCTTAACTTCGACCAGTTCCGCCGCTCAGTGCTATTGGCTCAGGGCGATTTTGCCGCGTTTTTGAAAGCCAAAAAAGACGAGCGTTCCAGTTTGCTGGAGCGCATCACCGGCACCGAGCTTTATTCAGAGTTGTCTATCGCCGCATTCGAGCGGGCGCGGCAGGAAAAAGACGCGTTAACTCAAATTGCAAACCGGATGCAGGATCAAATCCCGCTGGATGCAGAAGCCCGGCAACAACTGGAACAGCAACGCGACCAATTCATCAGCCAGTTGGCCGATCTGGATCAGCAAATCGCAAGCAACCAGAAAATTATCGACTGGTATGCCGAACTGAAAAAGCTGCAAGAAGCTGAACGGGTTGCCCGTGATGCGCTTACCGGTAGTCAACATGCGTGGGATGCAGCCGAAGCCGACCGGCAGCTGATACGAAAAGTCGAAGCCGCGCAGCCTTTAAGGCCGTTATTGGCGCAATATCAAACAACCGATGCCGAACACCGGGATGCCCAACAAAAACTCAAAGACAGCAGCGCTCAGCAAATAGCCGCTGAAACAAAACTGCACGGCGCAAAAGAACAGTTCGAAATTTTGGCAGTTGCGTTAGCCGAAGCCGAACAACAGCAGCAGCAGGCTGAACCGGTATTAATTAAAGCGCGGGCATTGGACACCCGCATTGACGTCATCCGGCAAACGGTCAACACCCTGGCCGTTGAAGAAAACCGCCTGCTTGCACAGCTTGGCGCTGCCGAAAAAGAACATCAGTCTTTATTAACCCGGCAGGCTGAACAAATTTCGGCGTTGCAACAGCTTGATATTTGGTTGGAACAAAACCAGGCGATCAAGCCGATCGCAGCCGAATGGAGCCGATGGGATGCCGAGCTGGAACGCTATCAAATCGCGAATCTCCGGAAAACAGACGACACGTTCAAAGCGGATCGGCTAAGACTGGCGGTTACCAAGGATCAGCAGAGGCTGGCGGAATTAAAAGTGGCGATCGATGATAGTCACAAAAAACTGGAACTGCATCAACAGACGTTTGATCAACTGAAAAAGCAGGAAAGTAAGCAGTCGATTGAAGACCTGCTCCGCGCAAAAGACGAGCTTGAAACCAAACGTTGGCATGTCGCCCTGGCATTGAGCCTGGCGAACAATGCTCAGGAATTGCAACAGACAATCAAGCAGGACACGGATAGTCTGGCGGCTACCGAACGAACGGTTAATGACAGCACGTTGCAACTGCAAACCTTAAACCAGCAGCAGATGACGAATGGCGTTGCTCTGGCCGAGGCTAAAAAAGCCTTGGAGCTGATACAGGCAACGATGCATAAAAACGCCGAACAGTTCCGCGCTTTGTTGGAGGAGGACCAGCCCTGTCCGGTTTGCGGTGCGCTTGAACATCCGTGGAAAGATCAGACCGGTATAGGCAATGAACATGCCGCGGCGCAGTCGGCAAGAGTTGCCGAGCTGGAAAATCAACATGAAACGCTGATTAAAACTATCGCCGAGCTGACCAAATCCATCAGCCAGGGGCAGGAGCAAAAAACAGCACTAACCGAGAAGCTTGCCGAAGCGCAGACAAAGCTGGTTCAATGCGGTAGTGATTGGGCCGCTTTAACTCTACAAGATAAGCCCGATTTTGCCGTTATTGATGTTCAGCTTTTGCCCGCACTTAAAAGTTACGACGAACACACAAGTTTGGCGATGGAACTGATCAAGCAGCAGGAAAAAGCGGCCTTGGAATTGCAAAAACAGCTTAAAGTGGCACAGGATTCATTCGATACTTTAAAGCTGAATAAAGAAAACTTATCAGCGGAACATGCCGGACTGGACAAGCAGTACGCTAAAAATAAAGCCGAGCTGGCACATGTCACTACCGGTATTTTGGAATTGGAAAAACAACTGCAAGCGATAGGCGAGTTATTGGCGACGCCGTTCAGTCAGTTGAATAGCTGGCAAGCTGATCTACACGATTCCACAGCGGAATTCAGGCAGGATTGCGCGGCAAAAGCGCAGCGATTCCAGCACACCGAACAGCAGCTTGAAACCGTTGCCAAAGCCTTGGAAAAAATCAATCATGATGAAAAACTCGCCGGGCAAGCGCTGAGTCAATGCTTGCAACAACACAGGGCTAAGCAAGCCGAGCTACAGAGCCAAACAGCGAACATGCAAAAACTGTCAGTTGAGCGCGACGCAGTGTTGCCTGGGCTTACTGCCGACAGTTATCAGCACAGCATTAACCAAAACGTGCTGACCGCAAGAACGGCGCACCAGCAGGCCGGGCATGCAGTCAATCAGGCGGAAACGGAGCTGGCAACCCACAAACAAAATCAGCAGCATTGGCAAACCGAAACCGGCCGGCGTTACGACAATCTGGAAAAAGCCCTGAGCACTCTGAACCAAGCGCTGGCAAAGCAGGACATCAATCTTGAGCAGTTAAGCCAGTTGCTGGAAAAAGACGATCTCTGGCTGACCAAACAAAAAAACCAAATGGCGGCGCTGGAGCGCACCCTGCAAGAGTCTTTGGCCTTATTAAAGGTTAAAGCCGACGATTGCCAAAAGCAACAAAGCCATCCTGTCGAAATACCCGAGGAAGACGCCAATAAACTGGCAATACAATTGCAGCAGCAAAGACAGGTCGTGCATACCCAAAAAGAAGAACAAGTCATACTGCTGCGGGAAGACGATAAAAAAATCGAAGCCGGTCGTGCTTTGAAAGCTGAACTGGATAGCCAGCAAGACCGCTGGACGCAGTGGGAAAGCCTGAATGAATTGATCGGTTCGAAAAACGGCGCCAAGTTTCGGACTTTTGCCCAGAGTTTGACCCTGGAAGCCCTGCTGGCGCACAGTAACCAGCATCTTGAAGATTTCGCCAAACGTTATAGCCTGCAGCGCGTACCGGGCAGCGACCTGGAGCTGCAAATCATAGACCGCGACATGGCCGACGACGTCCGTAGCGTCCACAGCCTGTCCGGCGGCGAAAGCTTTTTGGTATCGCTGGCGCTGGCCTTGGGCTTGGCGTCGTTATCATCCAATAAAACCCAGGTCGAATCGCTGTTTATTGACGAAGGCTTCGGCAGCCTGGACCCTGAAACGTTGGATATCGCTATCGCCAGTCTGGATACCTTGCAAGCTTTGGGCAGGAAAGTCGGCGTTATCTCGCATGTGCCGATTTTGGTGGAGAGGATTGGCGCTAAGGTGGTGGTTGAAAAGCAAGGCGGGGGAAGGAGTAGTGTTTTGATTGTTGGGGGGTATTGAAATACGCACTCGCAAATGGTGTGATGGGTTGAGTTAATTCATGCATTGGCGGAGAAGATAACAGACATCGCCGCGACTGAAGTCGCGGCTCCAATTATCCTAAGTGAAATTGCGATTTTTGTTGGTTTTTGCATGATTACCGATACTTTGTTAGTATCCGTAGCAGACAAAGGAGCAGATATGAACGAAATTTTTTTTATTGTAGAGGACGCCCCTGAAGGCGGTTATACGGCCAAGGCGCTCGGCGAATCGATTTATACAGACGCGGACAATCTTGAAGAACTCCATGCCAATGTCCAAGATGCGGTTCGCTGCCATTTCGATGAAGACAAAAAACCCAAGATGATCCGCCTGCATTTCGTTCGCGAAGAAGTCATCGCAGTTTGAAACTCCCCCGCGACATTGATGGAATCCAGCTTGCAAAAGCGCTTGCCGGACTCGGATACCATATCACCCGCCAAACCGGCAGCCACATTCGCCTGACAACTTTTGAGAACGGCGAACATCACATAACTATTCCCGCTCATAATCCTTTAAAAATCGGCACATTGGCTTCGATTTTTAGCGGCATCGAATCGCACTTCAAGCTTACGCGGGATGAATTGTTGAAGCGTCTCTTTTCTTGATTGTTTATACACAGTTCCTACGGGGTAAAATGTGTCCGATTGGCGGTATTCATTTTTTGCCCGTATGTTCGTTTGGGCATATTACCGTGGATTGGACAGGGATTGGCAATTGTGAGTTCGGATCTGATTTGGAATAGAGCGCTTTATTTGAAATTGATGGGTTTCGCTGCCGCCCTACTCATCCTACCCGCTTCTTTGTGCAGGATACGTAAAACGACCTAAAGCAATCTGCCAAACGCGAAGCAAATAATGTCATGGTCGACGTGAACGGTGATTTGAAATACATAACGGGGAAGTCGTATCAGCAGAACCAAAATTTAAACTATTTGAACAAAGCACCGATACATATGAGGAATAACCAATCATGATGAATAAAACGCACTGTCCATATCGCCAATCATCCTTACTTCACTTACTTCAGCAGGTTCTGGCACCAGATAAAATGAGAATAGCTTTTTTACTAGGTGCTGGATGTCCCTATTCGATTAGAATTGGAGATGACAAAAAGCCTCTAATCCCAGATATTCAAGGTCTTACGACATTAGTCTCCGATAAAATGGAAGCTTCAACAACTCACAAAGAAAGCTACAAAAAAATAGCCGATAGACTTAGCAACACTACATCAAAAACTACAATCGAAGATATATTAAGCCACCTCCGAAGCCTTCAAGATGTGGTCAAAAAAGGTGCTATTGACGGCCTTACAGACCAATTGCTATCTGGACTTGATGCCGAAATATGTAGAATTACTACCGAAGTAGTAAATGTAAAGTTACCTGACATTAATTCACCATATCTTCAATTAGCAAAGTGGATACAAGGCATTCCACGCACTCATCCGATAGAAATTTTTACGCCTAATTATGACCTACTTATAGAACAAGCTCTTGAAGTTCATAAGATTCCGTACTTTGACGGTTTTATTGGTGCAAAACAGGCATTTTTTGACTTAACCGCCATGGAAAATGAAGTACTTCCAGCAAGATGGGCTAGGTTATGGAAAGTTCACGGATCTGTGAATTGGTGGAGTACAACCAGTAAAGAAGGTGAGATTGAAGAAGTTGTTCGTCAAGAAAACGGCGATGGGCGCAGGCAAATGATTTATCCATCGCATCTTAAATACGCTCAAAGCAGGCGTATGCCCTATCTTGCGATGCAAGATAGATTAAGAGCTTTTTTGGCGCGTGGGCAGGCTGTTTTGTTGACTTGTGGTTATTCCTTTATTGATCAACATTTGAACGAGGTTATTTTACATGGGCTTAGAAGCAATCCCACTGCGGTTTGTTTTGCCTTGCTATATGGCTCAAAAGATGGATATCCAGAAGCAGTTAAGAAAGCAAAATTGCATCCTAATCTAAGCTTGCTTGCAAGTGATGGCGCCGTTCTTGGTGGGATTGAATCGAAATGGCATGATGATGAACAGACAGGACATCTTTTACATAAGCTCAGCGTCAACAAGCTAGAGGAAGACCCCATTGAATTTCAATTGGGCGATTTTATCCATTTTGGTCATTTTCTTGATTTTCAGTTAGGTAAACAATTCGATCAAACGATATCAACTTCTGATAATTCAACGGATAATTGATATGCGACGTGATCCTACATTTATTGGTACAGTGCAAGATGTGTATGGCGCAACGGTAACCGTCGAGTTGAGCAATGAAACGATTACGGGCCTAAGCTTTGTTCACGGTGAAGGGTACCGTATTGGTCAAGTCGGTAGTTTTGTTCGTATTCCTCTAGGATTTGTCGATTTGTATGGTGTCGTTTCTCAAGTTGGTGCAGGTGCCGCCCCCGAACGTGAGCAAGAGCAAAAAACTTATGGCAATCGCTGGTTAAAAGTACAGATAGTTGGAGAAGGCCAACGTGGTGGACATTTTCAGCGAGGCGTTTCCCAGCATCCAACCATAGATGATCGAGTTTATATCGTGACGGAAGCAGACCTGATTGCGATTTATGGGGCAGGCGACCCCCAAGATTTTGTGTCGGTTGGTCATTTGGCCAGCGCAGAATCAATTCCTGCCCTAGTCAATATCAATAAACTGGTAACACGGCATTCGGCTGTTGTCGGGACAACGGGGGCGGGGAAATCAACAACCGTGGCTGGATTGTTAAATGCCTTGTCTGCTCCTGATTACCCTTCTGCCAGGATAATTGTATTAGACATTCACGGCGAATATGCAACGGCTCTTTCAGACCGGGCATCCGTATTTCGGGTTGACGCAGAATCGAGAAAATATCAGAAATCACTTTATCTGCCGTTCTGGGCACTAAGTTTTGAAGAACTGACAAGACTTGCCTTTGGCAATTTGAACGATCAGCAAACTGCTGCTGTTGCCGATATAATCGTTCAGCTAAAGAAAGAATCGGTATCTCAACAACCCAGAGACGGAGTTGAAGCATCTCGGATTACTGTCGATACCCCTGTTCCTTTTTGTCTTCACAAACTGTGGTTTGAACTACATCAACGTGAGCATAAAACTGTAATGGCGAATCCTGGCGGCTCTCAAGAAGAATTGGAGCCAGCTTATGTTTTTGATGAGAACAAGCAGCCGTTGCTTGGTGATGCTATGAGCGTCACACCTCCAACCTATAAAACAGTCAAGACATCTGGTAGTGCTGCCGAACGAATAAACTGGAGCCAATCACCATCACCCCTAGGTTTACGCCAACAACTTGCTGGATTAGCATCAAAACTGAGAGATCCTCGAATGGCGTTCTTATTTTACCCCGGAGATTGGTTGCCAAATATTGATGGTCAAACTAAACAAGATTTAGATACTCTTTTGGAAGATTGGATTGGTGGTGACCAGCCCATATCAATTCTTGACTTGTCGGGCATACCTTCGTCAGTGTTAAACGATCTAATCGGCGCATTGCTACGTATTTTATACGACGCAATTTTTTGGGCTAGAAACTTACCGGAAGGCGGTAGACTGCGTCCTTTACTGATGGTATTAGAAGAGGCACATGTTTATTTGGCTAAAGGAAACTCAGATTCAGCTGCCGCCGCAGTCCGGCGCATAGCCAAAGAAGGTAGGAAATATGGGGTAGGCATGATGATAGTAAGTCAACGACCTTCAGAAATTGATCCAACCATACTCTCGCAATGCGGCACAATATTCGCTATGCGCCTTGCCAATGATACTGACAGAGGACATGTTACCGGAGCCACTTCTGATAATCTAAAAGGGCTTTTTGAAATGTTACCTATTTTAAGAACCGGAGAAGCCATCATTGTTGGTGAGGCGGTAAGCCTTCCGGTTCGGACGTTAATTACGCCACCTCCGTCTGGTCGACGACCGGATAGTTATGATCCAAACGTTGTAGTTCGGAAAAATGAAGAAGGATATGGGGATGCTGGGGCCTGGAATCTACCGCGTGACCCTAAAGACTATTCTGCTATGATTCGCCAATGGCGAAAACAAAGCCCCCACTACCAACACGACAAAACTGTGCAAAAAGAAAACACAGAAAACTTTACTGATGAACCTGGAGAAAAAAATGAACATGAATATGATTGAAACCCCTGACTCTTCGAATATTTCACGATTTGGCTACGAAGAATCTAGCCGAGTTCTTAGGGTTGAATTTAAAAATGGCTCGCTCTATGACTATTTTGATATACCTGTAACGACTTTTGATAATATGAAAAGTGCGGGATCAAAAGGGCAATATTTGGCACAGAATATAAAAGGCGTATATAGGTATGCGAGAGTTTAGCTAACCTAACGGGTTGCTTGGTAGCTTATCGTTAAGCCAACAGTGGCAAGCACAAAGCCTTGGGATGTCGACAAATCTAACATTGATATTAGCTTTGTCCAACCCTACAGTGCTTGCCGGAGATTACCAATGAGCGAAATAAGCAAACAAGACCTTGAAGACATTACCAATCGTTATCAAGAGCTGGTGGCGTCACAGCAAACACTGTTACTCTCGACGGCTTCAGCAAACGGCATTCCTGACATCAGTTACGCACCTTTTGTGCGGGACGATGCCGGAGTCTTTTATATCTATGTCAGCGAGTTAGCTTGCCATACGGTTAATCTGCTGAATAACCCGCAGGCATCGATATTGTTTATCCGTCCTGAATCCGAATCGCCTAACCTTTTTGCCCGAGAACGGGCGGTATTAAATTGCAGTGTTAAGGAAATAATCCAGGATGATGCAATTTACGCTGAGCGGATACAAGACTTGCAGGATAAGTTTGGCGAGGTTGTTAGTGTGCTGAGCTCGTTACCGGATTTTCATTTGATTGCATTACGGCCGGAAAACGGAAGATATGTTGTTGGTTTCAGCAGCGCTTTCAATATTAATGTGAACGACGGCACCTTGTGTCATATTTAGCCTGATAGCGGTAAAACAGATCGGAAAATAGCTGAGCTTTATGTCGTCAATCTACTCATGTTTCCATCGATAGCCAGGTGTCGCCTTTCCGGATTAAGCACTTGTAAAAATACCAATAACTATTAATAATTGGTACATAGATAAAAGTGAGGTTATAGCTTATGCAAAAAAATACCAGCGTTTCGATTGGACTTCATTTTGAAAAATTCATTGCCGACATCGTCGAAGAAGGGCGCTTCGGTTCTAAAAGTGAGGTTGTCAGGGCGGGGCTTAGGCTTTTGGAGGCTCAAGAAATAAAATTGGCTGCTTTACGTTCCGCGCTGATAGAAGGAGAAGAAAGCGGAATCGCTGAAAATTATTCGCTAACAGGTTTGATTGAAGAGCTTGATAAAGAAGACGGTGCGTAATGCCGTCTTTTCGATTAACAAAGCAAGCCAAGGATGATTTGAAATCTATTGCTCGTTATACGCAAGAAATCTGGGGGCGTGATCAGCGAAATAAGTATCTTGGCATATTGGATAATTGTTTTCACCTGTTAGCCGATGAGCCGGATTTAGGTGTGGCTTGTGATGAAATCCGAAAAAATTACCGTAAGTTTTGTATTGAACGACACATTATTTTTTATCGAAAAGTTGCAGATGATATTGATGTTGTTCGTATCTTGCATTGTAGGATGGATGTAGAGAAACAGTTATCCGATTGAATCCGAAGTTCATTAATTACGAACTTAAATTTTTGCGCGAGAGCGCCTATCTGAAAAGGCTTAGTCAGGGCTGCGGCCGAAAAGGTCATTTCCTAACGCATTCTGGCTAAACGGACAATTTGATGTGAAAATTGATGCAATTTTTTACCGCCTGACTATTTTCCTAATCAATCAATGCCTGATATTTCCCAACATGGCCACAGCACCAACTTAATCGGTTTGGCGACTGCTTGCATGGCCAGTCATATCTTTAACGAAAATCCCAAACCGTTGCATATTTCAGGTACTCGCGAATCGGCTTCGGGCTTGTTTGAACAATTGCACAGACAACCGACACGCGAAGACTGCGGCCGGGTATTTCAAGACTATATGTGTGTGGTTTTCGGCTTTGAAACCGAGCAGCGATTAAGCAACGATCATTCGGGAAGGCGGCGTTATCGTAATAGTTACCTCAGGTTAATCCAGGATTGGGGCTTGGATTCAAACAACGCCCAAGGCGCGGTTTTTAAAGGCTGGGTCGAAAGCCGCTTCGGGCTGTTTCCGACTTTTCACAAACAGCAGATAGCCAGTTTTATCAGCAAAGACTGGATCATGTATATCGAAGAAAAGATGAACAGCCGTTATCACAACAACTGCATTTATATGCAGCTCGACCTTCTTTACGAATATTGCCAGTGGGTTATCGAACATTTTCAATTTCCGGCTGCGACGCATAAAACCCTCTATCGCGGCGTCAATTCGCTGGATGATCATTGGATTGTCCGTGATGAAGATAAACTGCATAAAATCGTTCGCTTCAATAGTATTGTTTCTTTTACCGACCGCCGCAGTATTGCCAGCGAATTCGGTGCTTATATTCTGGAAGTTGAAGTACCGATGGTTAAGCTGATTTTTTTTAATGAACTGTTGCCGCACCATGCTTTGCACGGCGAAGCCGAGTATCTGGTGATTGGCGGCGATTACCGGGTTAAAGTGCAACGATAAGGACGCTAAATGTCTACAAAACAAATACTGAGTAGGGCGTTGGGCGCTTATTTAGGCTTTGCCTGCGGCGATGCGCTCGGGGCGACGGTAGAGTTTATGTCGCCGAAACTCATCCAAAAACGCTACGGCGTGCATCGGGACATTATCGGCGGCGGCTGGTTGAATTTGGAAGCGGGGCAAATTACCGACGATACGCAAATGTCGCTTGCTTTAGGACAGGCCATTGTTGACCATCAGGGTTGGAGCATTCAGGCGGTCGCCGATAATTTTGTCGCATGGCTGGAAAGCAATCCGCCGGATATAGGCAATACCTGCCGACGCGGCATCATGCGTTACCGGGATAACGGCGAACTGTTCGGCTTGCCTCGCGATGACGATGCCGGCAACGGCGCGTGTATGCGTAACCTGCCGGTGGTGCTGGCGACCTTAAACCGGCCGGACTATTTTAGCGATTGGAGTTTGCAACAAAGCCATATTACCCATAATCACCCGTTGTCCGATGCCGCGACCTTAACGCTGGGGCGGATCGCCAATCAGCTGATTAACGGCTTAGACATGGACGCCTGGAAACAGGAAGCCGGGCAGTTGATCGATCAATACGGCGAATTCGCCTATAGCCCTTATCCGGGCAAAGCCTCGGGCTATATTGTCGACACTGTGCAGACGATTTTGCATTATTTTTTCAGCACGGACAATTTTGAATCCTGTCTGGTTGCAACGGTTAATCAGGGTGCCGATGCCGACACTACCGGCGCGCTGGCCGGTATGCTGGCAGGGGCTAGATATGGCGTTGAGCAGATTCCTGAGCGTTGGTTAAAGCAGTTGGATCAGCAGGTTGTCGGTCAAATACGCCGACAAACGGCTGAACTTATCCGGCTTGCGGAATTACTGTAAAACCCATTGGCTTCGATTGGACTGGACTTAAACCGGGCGGCATAAAAATCGCGACAAATCGCAGTGCTTTGATAGAATTATATTAATTTCAATTGCCCTGATTCTTATCGTCAGCCCAACTACTGCGCTAAGCCATTACCTGACATGAAAAAAGAACCAGCCGCCAAGTACTACAATAGCCATCAAGCCGTACTTGATCTTTTGCAAAAGCATAAGCTGATTGCAGACTTGGTGCATAAGCAGGACATGCCTCATCATGGTTTGGTGGAAACGCTGGTTCGTAAAGAGAACACGGCGCAATTGCAGCAGATACTTAACCATTTACCCCCTTCTGAAATCGCTCATATTCTGGAAGAATTGCCGCCTGAAGATCAATTGCTGATCTGGGATCATCTGGATGATGATCATAAGCAACCTATTTTGTTGGAAGCCCCGATTTCTGTCCTGCAAATACTGGGAAAACAAGATTACAAGACTGAAAAATCCAGAGTCAAAGCGTTTAATTTACACGAAGGCCGCTTGCACGAGATTTCGATTAATACTCCCCACGATTTGCTTGAGGCTAAACCGATCTGGATAGACCTGGTTGCGCCGACGTTTGAGGATAGAATATGGGTCGGCGATATTTTCGGCATAGAGATTCCCGATCCGGATAAATTGAATGATCTGGAGTCGAGCGCCCGGTTCTATGTCGAAGAAAACGGCGAAATTCATCTGCATTCGGATTTCCTGCTTGATAAGGATGACGTGTCGCGTAACGTCGCCGTTGCTTTTATCCTGTACCGGGATATTTTGTTCTCGATTCGTAAAGAAGAGTTGCCGATCTTCCGGCTTCAGCGCTTGCGTGCGCTTAGCCAGCCCAATTATGTCTCCGACTCAAGGGATATGTTGCTTGATCTTTACGCTGCCAATGCCGAGTATTCGGCTGACGCATTGGAGGATATTTATCTTGCTTTGGAGAGTGTCGGAAATCAGGTGCTGAGTAAGCAAATTAGCGATGAAGATGCGGCCAAGATATTGATCGATATCGCCAATGAAGAGGATCTGAACGGGCGGATTCGCCGGAATGTGATGGATACGCGGCGCGCGGTTTCGTTTCTGATGCGCAGCAAGTTTTTGGCAAAAGACCAACTGGAATATTCCCAACAGATTTTGCGTGATATCGAATCACTGGACGGTCACACTGCCTTTCTTTTCGATAAAATCAATTTCTTGATGGATGCTTCCGTGGGCTTCATCAATATCAACCAGAATAAGGTCGTCAAGCGATTAACGGTCGTCAGCGTTGTATTTATGCCGCTGAACGTATTGGCCGGCATTGGCGGCATGTCCGAATTCTCAATGATGACGCAGGGCATAGCCTGGCCTATTTCTTATAGTATTTTTACTGTTGGCTTGGTTATTGTCGGTTGGCTTACTTTTGCAATGTTGCGGTTTCTTGAAAATCGCGAGCATAGTAAATCCGGCAAACGCTAACGCGCCAAGGCACAGCTTGCATGCCTTTCGTGCGGATAACAGGCCGTCATTCTTTACCGGTTTCTTATGTGAGTTTTACTCTAACGGAAGATGTAATCATAAATTCGCTTACATCCGCCCTCGGGTATAATGAGGCACCCAAATAACACTAACTAAGAGAACATAATGCCGGTCGATATTTTACTTACAGTAATTGCAACATCTGTCATCCAGTCTATTTTTGGGGTAGGGGTATTATTATTTGGCACCCCCCTGTTGCTTTTACTCGGTTATGATTTTGTCGATGCGCTGGGTGTGTTGCTGCCGGTTTCTATTGCTATAAGCACTTTACAATTTCTAAGGCATTATGAGGATGTGGACACCAAATTCTATAAAAATGTATTAATTTACAGTATTCCTTTGGTGGTGTTGTTTTTACTGGTTGTTACCACGGTCAAAATCAATATCAGCCTGGTGATCGGCCCGTTGCTGATTTTTGTCGCGTTAAAAAATTTTTCAACGGTTATCGATAGAACGTTACAGTCCGTCGTCAAGTATGAACGAATTTATCTGATGGCGATGGGGTTGGTTCATGGTGTCAGCAATTTGGGCGGTTCGATGTTGACCGTGATAATTTACAGCAAGCACTATCCCAAAAACAAAACCCGTGTGACAGCGGCTGCGAGCTATGCGACAGTCGCGGTGTGTCAATTGGCAACGTTATTGTTTATCGGCAGCGATTTTACGGTATCGTTCGCAGACAAAATAAGCTTTATTCAGATTGCTGTGGTGATGTTTTTATTGACTGAAGAAATGCTTTATAACGGCATCGATAATGAAAAATACAGCAAGATATTTGCGGCATTTTTGTTTGCATCAGGTATCTTGTTAATAATGAAGTCCTTATAAAATTTGGAGATAAAAATGAAAGAGTTGGTTAAAAAGCTGTTGAATTATTTCTTGATTGGAGTTCTTGCGGTTATTCCTATCGTCATCATTTTGCAAATTATGATTTTTGTAAAAGACCGGGTTTCCGATTTGTTCCAAATGGTTTACGGCTATGCAGATAATTATCTTTATACGATTCTGGTTTTTGCGATCAGCTTTTTTATTCTGGTATACATTGGTCGAAAATTAGTCCAGGAAGGCCGGTCCTGGGTTATTGGCATGTTTGATCATGTTATTGAACGGATTCCATTAATCAATACGCTTTACCGGGTACTTAAAAAAGTCATCAATATGTTCTCATCCCATGACAGGACCATCGCCAAGGAAGTGGTTTATGTCGAATACCCCAAAGATGACATGTGGATGACTGCTTATGTTACGAACCGGCACGAAGATAAATATGTGCTGTTTGTTCCTACATCGCCTAATCCGACATCCGGTTTTACAGTGATTGTGGATAAGTCGAAGGTCATTAAATCAGCTATGAATATCGAAGAGGCCAGCAGTTTTATCATCAGTGTCGGTGTTGATTACGGCAAGGTTTCAGAAGTGAGCAAATTACCCTAAATTCTAATATTAGTAATTGCAACGGCTACGATAACAACATACAGCCGCCGATAGACGCTATTAGTGTGATGTCGGCGGAAATAAAAGCCTATATAGAAAGTTGCTGAAAGCCGTTTATTTGATTTATTGACTTTAAGTTGCTTGTTTGTTATGAATGAGCCTGCCTTTAGCGGCAAAAAAATAATAATAAATATAAACAATTACGCAATAGGAGGATAGGTATGAGATCTGATAACGGTACCAAAACAGGCAAATTGGCAAAATTAACTCAGCTGGAAGCGGAGGTGATTAACCTTTCAGAGCAGCTAAAAACAAACAAGAAAACGATTGCTTTGCTGAAAAAGTCTTTAACCGAACGCGATTTAAAGATTCACGAATTAGAATCAAAATTGGCATATGCTCAACAATCGTTACTGAAAAAAACGGTATTTACGATTCACCAATGCAGGGATCAAATCAAAAACGGAATTGACGAAAAGATAATTACCCCTGCTTTAGCACAAATTCAGCAGCAGATTGAGGTCATTCAAGGCATTGTTCATGAAGCCAAGGATCTCATCAGTAAGAAAAAAATGCTGATTCACGAAAATATTCATACGACTTCAAATATGGTCCATCAATGCCCTGATCAAGCAATAAGATATTTTGAAAAATGGGTTGTTGAGCCGGCCAGGTTAGCGGTCAATGAAGGTGTTGAATTGGTCGATAGCAATGTCAGAAACGGTCAGTATCTGGTCGAGCAAAAAATCATATACCCATGCAAAGTTTGGTATGAAAAAATTGGGGCGCTACCGACGCAGAGTCAGGTTATTTTTCAAGTGTATTTGGCGGAACCCGCTATGCGGAAAATAGATGCTTTACCTGTTATTAGAAAGGAGCTTGGTGCCCATGCAGAGGCATTACTGAAGTGTTTGATTGACCGGTTGAAATCCGAAGCGGAACAGGGCGTTGGGAAAGCAATTAATGTAATAAAAAAATCATCCTTTTGGGATGGAAAGCGCAAGATGGAAGCCGCTTAAATCAGGATCAGGTATCTAAAAACGACGAGGCGACCGGAACCGGTCGCCAGTCTTCATCAACAACGGTTTAAAAGGCAACGGTACTGCTTTTGGACCTTATCATGGTTATTTAACCAAGCTCAATAACACGCCAGCCGCCACCGCAGAACCAATCACACCTGCAACATTAGGTCCCATGGCATGCATCAGCAGGAAGTTATGCGGGTTGCTCTCCAGTCCCAATTTGTTGGCTACCCGTGCGGCCATAGGTACCGCGGAAACACCGGCTGCGCCAATTAAAGGATTAATCGGTGTGCTGCTGAATTTATTCATGATTTTCGCCATGATCACACCGGCCGCGGTGCCGATGCTGAACGCAATCGCTCCCAAGGCCAGGATGCCCAGTGTCTTGATTTGCAAAAAAGCTTCGGCGCTGAGCTTTGAACCTACCGCCAAACCCAGGAAAATAGTGACGATGTTGATCAGTTCGTTTTGCGCGGTTTGACTCAAACGCTCAACCACACCGCAAGCGTTCATCAGGTTGCCCAGTGCAAACATGCCGATTAAAGGCGCGGCGGACGGTAACAATAAGGTGCAAATAAGCAGCAGCATTAACGGGAAGACTATTTTTTCGGTCTTGCCCACTACACGTAGTTGTTGCATTTCGATTTTGCGCTCATCTTCGGTGGTTAACGCGCGCATGATCGGCGGCTGTATTAGCGGTACCAGGGCCATATAGGAGTAAGCCGCGACAGCAATGGCCCCCAATAAGTCGGGCGACAGTTTTGACGCGACATAAATCGCGGTTGGGCCGTCGGCTCCGCCGATAATGCCAATCGCGGCGGCATCTTTTAAAGTAAACTCCAGACCCGGTATGACATTGAGCGCCAGTGCGCCCAGCAGCGAGGCAAAGATGCCGAACTGTGCCGCAGCGCCAAGCAATAAGGTTTTGGGGTTAGCCAACATCGGGCCGAAATCGGTCATCGCGCCCACGCCCATAAATATCAGCAATGGAAACAGGCCGGTTTTAATGCCGAAATACAGGTAGTATAAAATACCGCCTTCTTCGGCAATACCGGCAACCGGAATATTGCTGAGTATCGCGCCAAAGCCTATCGGCAATAACAGCAAGGGTTCAAAGCCTTTTTTAATGGCCAGGAACAGCAGCAAAAAGCCGACCAGCATCATAAAGGCTTGTCCGCCGGTAAAGTTGTATATGCCGGTGCTATGCCAGAGTGAAGTAAGATTTTCCATGAGATGTCTCTTTAATTAATCATGTAGAGCGACCGGATGGCCGCCCTTTATGCCCGTGGATACTACGACGGTTCTTCGTATTGTCTGTGGTTATCTGTTATAAAGAAACAAGTACATCGCCCCCGGCAACCGCACTGCCTTCTTTTATGTTAACAGTGCTGACGATTCCGGCCGTTTTGGAACGTACTTCAGTTTCCATTTTCATCGCTTCCATGATGACGACAACATCACCTTCGGCCACAATGCTGCCTACATCGACCAGAACTTTCAAAATATTGCCGGCCATTGGAGATTCAACCACTGCGCCGCTGCTGGCTATCAGTGCGGCATGGGTTGCGCTGGCCGCCGGCTGAATGGTCAGGGCTGCGTTGTTAGCTCCGACGATAACACTGAAATTTCTGCCGTCAACGTTGACGGTATAGGTTTCCGTCTGTGGTTGGGTCGTTGCGTTGTCGGCAGCGGCTGATTTTGCCTGGGGTGCGTTGTTGGCAGCAAAAGCTTCTGCATTCGGAGCTGCTTCAAAGGCCGCAGGATTACCGCGGTTAGCCAAAAACTTCCAGCCGACTTGCGCAAATAAGCCGTTGATCAAAGCGTCTTCTTCAATGTTGGCTGCGAGGGTTACGCCTTCGGCTTGCGCTTTTTCGCGTACTTCCGCAATCAGCTTGTCCATTTCCGGTGCAATCAGATCAGCCGGACGACAGGTAATCGCTTGTGCGCCGTTCAGTACTTTGTCTTGCAGAGCTTTGTTGACCGGTGCAGGCGTTGCGCCGTAGTCGCCTTTTAACACACCGGCGGTTTCCTTGGTGATGTTTTTGTAGCGTTCGCCATTCATCACGTTAATCACGGCTTGGGTGCCGACGATTTGCGAAGTCGGTGTGACCAGCGGAATAAAACCCAAGTCTTCGCGAACACGGGGGATTTCCAGCATGACTTCGTCGAATTTGTCGGCGGCGCCTTGCTCTTTGAGTTGGCTTTCCATATTGGTTAGCATACCGCCAGGTACTTGGGAAATCAGGATGCGACTATCGACGCCTTTCAGACTGCCTTCGTATTGCGCATATTTTTTGCGTATATCCCGGAAATAGGTGGCGACGTGTTCCAGTTCGAGCAAATCCAGGCCGGTATCGCGGCCGGTGCCTTCCAGGCTGGAGACGATGGTTTCGGTGGGGCTGTGGCCGTAAGTCATGCTCATTGAAGAAATGGCGGTATCGACATTATCCACGCCCGCTTCGGCGGCCTTGATCAGCGTGCCGACACTCAAACCGGTGGTTGCATGGCAATGCAGGTGGATCGGAATTTGGGTGCTTTTTTTCAGGCGACTAACCAGTTCGAACGCATCGTAGGGCTTGAGCAAGCCTGCCATGTCCTTGATACAGATGGAATGCGCGCCCATGTCTTCAATCTGCTTGCCCAGATCCACCCATAAATCCATGGTATGTACAGGGCTAGTGGTGTAGGAGATGGTGCCTTGCGCATGAGCGTCGGTGCGGAGCACGGCCTTGACGGCATGGTCAATGTTGCGCATGTCGTTCATCGCATCGAAAATACGGAATACGTCGATACCGTTGACGACGCAGCGCTCGACGAATTTATCCACCACATCATCGGCATAATGCCGGTAGCCGAGGATGTTTTGCCCGCGAAACAGCATTTGCTGAGGCGTATTGGGCATAGCCGCTTTCAGCTGGCGTAGTCTTTCCCACGGATCTTCGCCCAAGTAACGGATACAGGCATCAAAAGTCGCGCCGCCCCAGGACTCAATCGACCAATAACCGATTTGGTCGAGTTTCTCGCAAATCGGCAGCATGTCTTCAATGCGCAACCGGGTTGCCAAAATGGATTGATGAGCATCACGCAGAACGACTTCGGTGATACCTAAGGGCTGCTTTATATCGGTGGACATGCTTGTTGATTCTCCTGAAACCTTTGTAAGTTTTTAATCATTGACCTAAGGGCCGTTAGTTATGCTTTTTACGATATTGGTGTATCGCCGCAGTTATCGCCGCAACAACGTTTTTGTCGATATCATTGGTAATGCCGGGGACTGTCCTTGACACCGGTATTTCCGGGAAATAGCGCTGCACCAGTGCCGACATGAGGTTGATAGCGACTACCAACATGGTCAAAAACAGGAATACTATGCCCATCCCGGTAAACATTAATTCGATCCCGCTAGTCATTTGTTCTGTCATGGTTGATCACTTATTAAATTTCTTAACGATTGCATTGTAGCATAGGCAAAATTCATAACTAATCGTTGTTTTTTCCATATCGATTATGATCGGCAGTCTTTTGGCTATGCGGTCTTGAACGCGTACAATACGAGTCATTATAAATGGTTGTTATAGGGGTAAAAACATGACAAATAAAGAACACGACGAAAATATGCAGTGGCAAGACAAATTGACGCCGGAGCAATTTAGCATTTGCCGCCTGAAAGCTACCGAGCCACCTTTTACCGGCAAATATGCCGATTGCAAAAAAGACGGTATTTACCATTGCATTTGCTGCGGCAATCCGTTGTTCGATTCTTCGACCAAATATGATTCTGGCTCCGGCTGGCCGAGTTTTTGGGATGTGCTGTCAGAGAACAGTGTTGCTGAACATGTTGACGTCAGTCACGGCATGCGCAGGGTTGAAGTGACTTGTAAGTCCTGCGACGCGCATTTAGGCCATGTATTTGAGGACGGCCCGCAACCGACAGGACTGCGTTACTGCATTAATTCCGCAGCACTAGACTTGAAAGAAAGACTATGAGTAAAGAGCAGGTTCAAGACTTACTGGATTTTATCGATGCCAGTCCCAGCCCCTGGCATGTCGTACAAACCATTGAGGCTCAGCTTGCGACGCAAACTTCGGCTTGGCAACGGCTTGACGAAACGGCTAAATGGACATTGCAGCCGGGCGGTCGTTATTACGTGGTGCGCGATGATTCGTCTATTGTTTTATTTATACAAGGGCAAAAACCGCTGGCCGAAACCGGGTTTAAAATTATCGGTGCGCATACCGATTCCCCCGGCCTAAGAATAAAACCGAATGCCGCCAGCAGTACGGACGGCTTGTTGAGATTGGGCGTCGAAATATACGGAGGACCGATACTGGCAACCTTTACCGACAGGGATCTAAGCCTTGCAGGAAGAATCGCTTATAAAAACGATCAGGATCAAATAGCCCGCATGCTGGTCAAATTTGATCAGCCGCTGCTGCGCTTGCCCAATCTGGCAATACATATGAACCGGGCGGTTAACGAAGACGGCTTAAAGCTGCAAAAGCAGGTTGAATTGCCGTTGATTTTATCGACATTGACCGAAGAACAGCTGCCGCTTGTCTTTTTTTCAGAGTTGTTGCAACAGCAGACCGGCATCGCTTCTTCGCGCATTTTATCCTGGGATTTGGCCGTGTATGATACCCAGAAAGGCGTATTCTGGGGGGCGGAAAACGAGTTTTATGCAGACAGCCAGCTGGATAATTTGGCCTCATGTCATGCCGCATTACAGGCTCTGCTTGATAACGACTGCATGGATGCAGAGGGTGGCGCAACGCATGGAGCCATTGCCGGGGGCGGTTTACAGCTGGACAGTACCAGGGTATGTGCGTTTTTCGATCATGAAGAAATCGGCAGTGAGAGCAATAAAGGTGCGGACGGCAGCTTTTTGCCCGATGTGCTGCAACGCATCGCTTTGGCCACAGCAACCGACAGCGAAGATTATGCCAGAGCACTGGCGAAAAGTTTCATGATCAGCGCGGATATGGCGCATGCTTATCAGCCTAACTTTCCCAATGCCTACGATCCCGACCATAAAGTGACCGTCAATAAAGGCCCGGTGATTAAATCCAACGCCAATCATCGATACAGCTCGGAAAGCGTCTCAGCCGCGATGTTTGCCGATTGGTGCGAACAAGCCGGAGTGCCGTACCAAAAATATTCGCATCGCTGCGATTTGCCCTGCGGCAGCACGATCGGGCCGATTACGTCCGCCAAACTGGGCATACGCTCAATTGATGTCGGCAACCCGATGTGGGCGATGCACAGCATCAGGGAAAGTGCCGGGGTGTTAGATCATGGTTACATGATAAGCGTGATGAAACGGTTTTTTGCTGTACGTTAATTTACTAGGCTTAAATAAATTGAATGGGTAAAATGACATAAATCCGTGGAAAAATGCTGCTTCTACCTATTCAATAATCACTCTGCACGCCAATAAATGAAGCATATCAACTTACCAGGCATTTTTTTTGGCGTTGCCTTACTGTTTTCACATCATGCCATCGCTACCGATGTCGAATATAAAGTCAAAGCCGGTTACCTGTACAACTTCACCAAATTTATTACCTGGCCGGAGGATAAGAACGAAACCTTTAATCTCTGTATTATGGGTGAAGATCCTTTTGGCGATTTAATCGATTCCATCGAACAACGGTCAGCATTTGGACGGCCTATTAAATTATTCAGATTTAATAGCCTCGATAAAGGTCAGTACTGCCATATTCTTTTTATCAGCGCCTCTATCAAGGATAACCTTTTGATCAAAGGTCTGCTGGCTAATTACGGTGTTGATAACACCTTAACCGTCGGTGAAAGTGCAGAGTTTACAACCCAGGGTGGAATGATTGGCTTTATTAACCGGGAAGGCAAAATCAAGCTGCAAATTAATCTGAGAATATTGCAACAGAGCGATTTAAAAATCAGCGCAAAATTATTGGAAGTCGCTGAACTTGTTGAGGGAGAAAGCAATGATTAAGTTCATACGCAACCTGTCAATAAACCGCAAATTGCTGCTTATCTTATTATTTTCCTGTGTTTCATCGTTATTATTTGCCGGAGTGCTGTTGATAGTGCTTGAAATTTCGGAGTTTCAGAAAAACACCAAAGACGATTTATCAACCTTGGCCCAAATTGTAGGTAATCGCAGTACTGCCGCCTTAATGTTTGAGGACAGGGATTTAGCCCATGAAAATTTGTCCGTATTCGATAATTTGCCTGACGTCCGCTTAGCATGCCTTTATGATGCGAAAGGCGCTGTTTTTGCCCAGTTGCTAAAACAAAATCATAAAACACGGGTTTGTCCTTTATCGATTAAGTCTGAACTGAACCGATTCGAACAAGATCATTTACATATCATCCAACCGATTGTTGTGGACGGCGCAGAACTGGGCACAGTCTATATTTATGCCGATTTGACGATGGCCTATTGGCGCAGAATACAATTTTCCGGGCTTATACTCCTAATGTTGGCCGGCGTTTCAATACTGAGTTTCTTTCTATCGACACCGTTGTTGACGCTTATTTCCTCGCCGATAAGAAAGCTTGTCGACAAGGTTAAAAATATTAGCGAAACAAAAGATTATTCGTTAAGAGCGGTTAAAGTGAATGACGATGAGCTGGGCGTTCTGGTTGATGCATTCAATGCTTTGATTGGCACTGTTGAAGTTCAAAACCAGGCTTTGACTCAGGCAAAAGATCGTTATTTGGCGCTTTATGATGCTAATCCGACGATGGTGTTTAACCTGGATATAGAAGGCCGTATTTTGTCGGTTAACCATACCGGAGCCAAACAACTGAATTTGTCGGTTGAGGAGTTGCAAGGTTGTTCGATTGTTGATTTTGTCCATATCGATGATTTGCCCTACATACGGGGTTTATTTGAGCGTTGTCTGAGCCACCCTTTGCAGGTGTACAAGCAGGAAATCAGGCAGGTTTGCACTAATGGAAAGATTATTTGGGTTAGAGCGACAGCAAGACTGGTCGAAAATGAAAGTCAGCAAAATAGTTTATTGCTTGTCGGTGAAGACATCACCGAAGCCCGTTTGCTGAATGAGAAAATTGCTTATCAGGCCAGTCATGATGCATTGACTGGTTTGGCGAACCGTAGCGAACTCGACAGGCATATTAAGCAAGCTGTCGCCCTGGTTTGCGAAGATGGTTCTGAGCATGCGCTGTGCTATCTGGACCTGGATCAGTTTAAAGTCGTCAATGATACCTGCGGGCATCTTGCCGGCGATGAACTGCTCAGGCAATTGGGAGAATTATTAAGAAAACATACACGGCGGCATGATTTTGTGGCGCGTCTCGGCGGCGATGAGTTTGGTGTGTTGATGAGCAATTGCTCATTGAATGAGGCATTCCGGGCTTGTGAAAATTTACGCGATTTGATCAGGGATTTTCGTTTTGCCTGGGAAAACAGGAGTTTTTCCATCGGTGTGAGTATCGGTATTTCAGCGATCAACGGTTCCAGCGGCAGCACCGTTGACCTGCTTAAAGAGGCAGACGCGGCCTGTTATGCGGCAAAAGATAATGGCCGGAACCGTGTGCATGTCTTTCGTCCGGATGATGAAGAATTGGCAATGCGGCATGGAGAAATGCAATGGGTGGAGAAAATTCAGCAGGGGCTGGAACAAAATCGGTTTTGCCTGTATGGGCAGCCGATAGTATCAATTGCTGATCTTGACGAGGGCATGCATTTTGAAACGTTGGTTCGTTATCGGGAAGAGAATGGGCAGATTATTCCTCCCGGTGCTTTTTTACCGGCGGCGGAGCGCTATAACCTGGCCTCCGCGCTGGACCGCTGGGTGATCAGTCATTTATTTGAATGGATAGCGACCAAGCCGGGCTTTGTCGATCAGCTAACGTTGTGTTCCGTTAATTTATCCGGCCTGTCGCTGTCCGATGAAACCATGCTGACGTTTATTTCCGAACAATTTTCAAAATGGGCGATTCCGGTGCATAAAATATGTTTTGAGGTCACCGAAACAGCCGCTATCGCCAATTTATCCAACGCAACCAAATTTATTAATCGATTAAAGGAACGGGGCTGTTCGTTTTCACTGGATGATTTTGGCAGCGGATTGTCTTCATTTGCCTATTTAAAAAACCTGCCGGTTGATTATCTTAAAATCGACGGTTTGTTTGTTAAGGATATACTTGACGATAAAGTTGATCTAGCAATGGTGAAATCAATTAATGAAGTCGGCCATGTTATGGACAAGAAAACCATTGCCGAATTTGTCGAAAACGAACAAATCTTTAAGTTGCTAAGTACTTTGGGCGTAGATTACGCACAAGGTTACGGAATTGGCAAACCTGTGCCCCTGGATGAACTTAAGCTAATAAAACCTTTTCCGGAGTCTGGAAATGAGAATTAAATTTGCGATAGCGGCTAATTGTTTAGCGATTATGTGCTACCCCAGTTTAAGTGTGGCTGCTGTTGAAAATGAAATGGATGATTTTTTTGCAATGTCACCGGCTCAATTGGCAGCGACCTCGGTCACTATTGCTACCGGTACGCCCAAGACTGTTTCTCAGTCTGCGGCGGTGACCAGTGTGATTACCGCTGAACAAATTAAATCCATGGGGGCGACGGAACTGCACGAGGTGCTGGAAACAGTGCCGGGTATGCACGGCAGTCTGCAAAGAAGTACCTATGATTATAATTACAGCGTGCGCGGTATACAGAATGCCACCAACTCACAACTTCTGATATTGCTTAACGGTACGCGCATTACTACGCCATTCCGCGGTACGCTGATGTCCGGCATGGAATTACCTGTTGAGGCTATCCAACGCGTGGAAGTTATCAGGGGCCCTGGTTCGGCACTTTATGGGGCCGATGCATTTGCCGGCGTTATCAATATCATCACCAAAAAAGCGGCCGATATAAACGGCTCGAAAGTCGGCGTTCGTGCGGGTGAATGGGACACACAAAGTGCTTGGGGGCAACACGGCGCCAAATGGGCAGGCTGGGATGTGGGCACGAGTCTGCAGTATCAGCATACCGGCGGCGATGACGGACGGGTGCTGAATGCCGACGCCCAAACTATAAAAGATAACGCTTTCGGGACTCATGCCTCGCACGCTCCGGGAGCAATGCCGACGGGTTATGAAACGCTCAATGGGCATCTCGCGCTACAACGTAAACATTGGGATATCGGTTTCTGGGGTTTTAATGAAATTAATGGCGGCACTCGCGCCGGGGTCAACACGACATTGGATCCAAACGGTACGACTAATGGTGAACAATATCTGGGGGATGTGCGTTTTTCAACGGAAGACTGGTTTAAAGATTGGGAATTGATGGCTCATCTTAGCTACCTGCAGGCCGATTTTAATGCGAAATTCCAGGTTTTCCCCGATAACGCCAGCTTGCCTGTCACTGTAATTGGAAATATTGATAATACGCTTGACCCTTTAGTCCCGAGAGTGTTGTTTCCTAATGGTGTTAATAATAGTTTAGGGCGAGTGGAAAAAATTCCGTCAATAGAATTAAGTTCGCTCTACCAAGGTTGGAATAATCACCGCTTGCTCTTGAGCTCGGGTTTCCGCTATGAAGAAATTACGACCAGTGAGAGTCGGAATTTCGGTTACGGTATGCCGCTAGCGCCTGTAGTTAATGGCGCATTAATTGATCTGACGGGTACTCAGTATGTTTATTTACCTGACACCCACCGATCCATCGGATCTGCTGTGGTACAGGATGAATGGCAATTCGCTGATAATTGGCAACTGACCGCCGGCGTCCGTTACGATCATTATTCCGATTTTGGCGGTACTATCAATCCACGGGCTGCGCTGGTTTGGGATATTAATCAGCAACTAACCAGTAAGGTGCTTTATGGAAAAGCCTTCAGGGCGCCCAATTTTTCAGAGCAAGGCAACCAGAATAATCCGGTCATCGTAGGCAATAAGGAGTTAAAGCCGGAAACGATTAACACCGTCGAATGGGCTTTTGATTATCGTCCTTTTTCTACACTGAGAACCGCCGCCAATCTGTATTATTATGAAATCGAAAACCTTATCGCTATACCTCAAGGAACGGTTACCTTCCAGAATAGCGGCAACCAGAACGGCTACGGCACTGAGCTGGAATGGAATTGGCAGGCTACTGAACAATGGAATGTAATCGGTAATTACGCCTGGCAAAATGCCCGTAACAGCACCGGAAATAGCCGGATAACGGGCGTACCCGAGCATCATGTTTATATGGCGGTCGGCTGGCAGTTTTTACCGCAATGGCAATTACAGCCCCAGATTAACTGGGTCGGTGGCAGAACAACGGCACCAGGCGATACCCGGCCATTGAAAGACTATGAAACTATTGACGCAACGCTAAGAGGTAAAAGATTATTTGGACATCTTAATTTGGCTGCATCAATGCGTAATATGCTTGATACTAATAATTTTGAACCCGCCAGTCCGGCATTGCCGCAGAATATCCCGCTGCCGGGAAGAAGTTTTTATTTTGAAGCATCGACTGATTTTTGATGAAATCGGCAAACTTGAGCAACTTAAAGATGATTTACAAGGTTTTTCACCCTATGTAGATTGCTTGCTGTGCCTGGAAATTGTCCATTATTAGTTAACATGTTCCAATAAGCTAAATCTTTTTTGGCGACGCTATCCAGCAGATCATCTACTTTAATCACACAGGGCTGGCGCATTCCGTAAAGGTTCAGTAGCGGACCGATCTCGACAAAATGTATGCCCAATGTTGAAAAGACCCGCATCAACGCAGGTTCCATAATTGCATACCAGTAGTGAATGTTATTTTCGGCGCTCATTTTAACGGCACATGCAAACAAAGCGAGTGTCAGGTGGGAAGAGCTTCGTTTGTCTTCTTGTGCGATGCGCAGACCTGAATCGGTATCAATAGTCGTTAATAAATGCGGTTCGTTTTTTCTTCGCCTAAACTCTTTCGATACACAAAATCTCGACAACTCGGCCAGATGGTGTCGGGAAATAGATTGTAACAGCTCGGAATCAGCAATTTGGCTGTAGCGTTCGATTGGAAATAAATAGTCTCGATTACCGGCATCCGGCAGAATAAGCCGGGTAGTTGCAATATAATTCCCCTGCTCACGATGGCGAATAAGATAATGGCATGAATGCCGGTCATCTTCATCAAATTCGAGTCCTTCAGGATGAACTACAGGACTTTTGAATCCGGTTTTACTTCCGTTTTCAAGACAATAAACCTGATAGCGTAACTTATATACCTCATGTTTAAGTTCTTCAGAAATCGCGGGTATCATCTCAAAGTACTTATTAAAAATATCAATAATATTGGCCAAGTGTCGTCTCTTAATTTAATCCGAGGTTTAGGTAATATAACTGTTTTATTTAAAGTTTTTCCCGAATGGAGCCGGAATGTATGCGAGTGTTTTGTACTCCATGAACGCTGAAGTTCATTAGCAATCAGAGTAAGCCGCTCTTAATGCGAAAAAAGACCATTCGAAAACGACTGTTTGTTTTGTCCCATGAATATTTGCAAACAGTATAGTTTTTAACGTTAAAAAAAGCGATGGGAGCAGGCTATGAATTCTCCCTGCACCCGTTTTATTTGGGGAGAATAAGACACGCCGCATTAAATTACTTGACGTTGTATTATCCGTGCATTGCTTACATATAAGGGCTTTAGACACCTCGATACTCTAGTGCTTAGAGGCGGTTGTATATCGTTGTCTGTTTCTATATTCTTTCTCCTTCAGGTAAAAGGGCTTGGAAATCAGGACAATTTTTTATTCAGCAAAAATAATATGGTGGATCTCGGCGTCATTCAACGCGTGCATAGCGCACTTGGTAACGATGAAATAAATATTGTCCCCTTTGAGGGGGAGCTGTATTTATACAATCATTTTTACAATTTAACGGAGTCTGATCTACTGTTTGCACAGCTGCAAACCGAGTTGGACTGGCAGGAAGAAGCCATTTTTATCTATGGCAGGTGGGTTAAAGTGCCCCGTTTAATGTGCTGGTACGGTGATGGCGATGCCTGCTACCGTTATTCAGGCGTTAATCATCAGCCGATGCCGTGGACTCCGGTATTACAGGTAATCAGGGAGAAGGTGGAACGGCAATGCCGATGCACCTTTAATAGCGTATTAGCCAATTTGTACCGTGATGGTAACGACTCTATGGGATGCCATGCCGATGATGAAAAAGAGCTGGGCCTGAATCCGGTGATTGCATCATTGAGTCTGGGTGACCAGCGGTTATTTAAATTGCATCATAAAAGAAGCAAAGAAAAACTGGATATTGTTTTAGGACACGGCGATTTGTTAGTGATGGCGGGAACCTTGCAACACCACTGGATGCATTCCGTGCCAAAAACGAAAAAATTGAAAACGTCACGGATCAATTTGACGTTCCGAGAGATTAAAGCGGGTTGAGTAATGCACCTTGTCGGCATTTGTGCAGATATATTTCCGCTAGTGTGCCAAAGTGGAAGTATGTGACAATTACTCAAACGAAGAAGGGAAATCCACCATGAATACCGCGCCATCGGCTTAGACCTGCAAAGAATGTTTTCATTACGGTATAAGATGCGAACGGAAAAATCGTATTGCGCGGACAGCTCAAACAGGCCCAGGTACTGGCCTTTTTTGCCAGCCTGCCGTCCGGTTAATCAGTCCGCAGTTCATCAAACCCTGCTTTAAAGACAATAAAAATGACGGCAACGATGAGGGGCGCGATGGTTTCGGGCGGAGATTACCGTATCAGCAAACCCGTGCTGCTGAATAAACTTAAAATTATAAAACCCTGTTCGGGACGTTGAAATGAGAGTCAAGACTACATTCGCTGTTAACTGTTTGGCGCTGATGGTTTCTTGCACTGATGTTGCCAGGGCGGCGGCAGAAAAAGTGGATGACTTCTTTGCTATGTCGCCGGCTGAATTAGCTGCCACACCGGTTACTATTGCGAGCGGCACGTTAACTCTGGTCTCTCAATCGGCGGCCGTGACCAGCGTCATTACCGCTGAGCAAATTAAATCCATGGGAGTGACCGAACTGCATGAAGTGCTGGAAACGGTACCGGGCGTTCATGCCAGTATACAAGGACTGACCGGCGATTATCATTACACCGTACGCGGCATCCAAAATGAGAGGAACTCAGAAGTACTGATATTGTTAAACGGTACCCGTGTTACTTCGGCTTTTGGCGGCACGTTAATGATAGGTCTGGAGTTGCCTATTGAGGCGATTCAACAAGTAGAAGTGATACGCGGGCCGGGCTCGGCATTGTATGGCGCCGATGCTTTCGCCGGTGTTATCAATATCATCACCAAAAAAGCCAAAGACATAAACGGCACTACCGTCGGCGGCCGGGCGGGTGACCATGACGCCCAAAGCGGATGGGGGCAGCATGGCGCGCACTGGGCGGGCTGGGATGTTGCAACCAGTTTGCAATACCAGCATAACGGTGGCGATGACGGGCGTGTGGTTAAAACCGATAGTCAAACCGCTTTGGATAATACATTTGGGACTCATGCGTCTCATGCGCCGGGTGCATTGAATACCCAGTTTGAAAACTTTAACGGTCATCTCAATCTGCAACGGAAACATTGGGATATCGGTTTCTGGGCGTTTAATGCAGAGAATAATACGCGCGCAGGTACTGCCGGCGCCCTGGACCCGAAAGGGGGCGCCAATGGTGAGCAATATGTAGGCGATATACGTTTTTCAACGGAAGACTGGTTTGGAGACTGGGAGTTTGCTGCGCATGCCAGTGACCTGCATTCCGATTTTCGAGCACAATTCCAGCCGTTCCCCGATAATTCTGTGCTGCCTGTCGGTTCAGATGGCAATATTAATTTCTTAACGCCCAATCCACTGGTCTTATTGCCTAATGGCGTTATTAGTCATTCAGAGCAAGTTGAGGATATTCCCGCAATTGAATTGAGTTCGATCTATCGGGGGCTGCGAAATCATCAGTTGCTGATGAGCGCAGGTTTTCGCTATGAACAGCTCAGCGTAAAACAGCTGACTAATTTTGGTCCCGGTGTTGTTGATGTTACAAAACTGCTTCCTCCACCTAACTTAAATGTCATAGACGGTTCATTAACAAACGTTACCGGGACTCCTTTTATATTTTTACCGAATACTCACCGGTCCATTTGGTCTTCCGTTGTGCAGGACGAATGGCAGTTGGCCGATGATTGGCAACTGACCGCCGGTGTGCGCTATGACCATTATTCCGATTTCGGCAGCACCATCAATCCGCGTGCGGCCCTGGTGTGGGATATCAATCAGCAGCTGACCAGTAAGTTGTTATATGGAAAAGCCTTTAGGGCTCCTAATTTTTCAGAGCAGGGAAGCCAGAATAATCCGATACAATTGGGCAATAAAGCCTTGGAGCCTGAGACGATCAATACCTATGAGTGGGCGTTTGACTATCGCCCGATTCCTGCGCTTAGAACCGCCGCCAATCTGTATTATTACCGGATCAAAGATTTGATTACACTCGTACAGGATGTGGGCACGCCTTCTTCCACATTCCAGAATAACGGTAACCAAGATGGTTACGGTAGCGAGCTGGAGTGGAACTGGCAAATACAGGAGCAATGGAATTTATCGGGCAACTATGCCTGGCAATATGCCAGAAACAACGAAACCAAAAGGCGGGTAGCCGGTGTGCCCGAACATCAGGTCTATATTGCCGCTGCCTGGCAATTTATACCGAAATGGCAGTTACAGTCTCAAGTCAACTGGATAGGCAGCAGGATAAATCCTATAACGGACAACGGAAAATTGGGCGATTACCAAACAGTCGATTTCACGGTAAGAGGTAAAAAGCTCTATGGACATTTCAATGTCGCGGCTTCTTTACGCAATGCACTCGACACAAATTATTGGGAGCCTGCGGCAGTAAAAACGGGACAAAATTTCCCGATGCCGGGTAGGAGCTTTTATCTTGAGACATCAATTAGTTTTTGATGTGGCAAGCCCCTGAAATCCAATCTTATTCCTTTCGGTGGCGAGCCTTATTTGCACAGCAATTTTTACCGTTTGCAGGAGTGTAATCTGCTATTAAAGGCCGCTCTGGCTTGGCAGGCGAAAGCCCCGACAGAGGTCAGCATGGCCTTGTTTAATGTGCTGTACGGCAATAGCGATAGCTGGCAGCATACTGCGTTTAGCACATCTTGCGGTTTTAATCTTTTATAGCCTTAAAACCGATATCAGTACGGTAATAGATACCATCCCAATGAATGCTGTCGGCTAAGGCGTAAGCTTTGCTTTGGGCTTCCTTAATATCATGTCCTAACGCGCAAGCGCATAATACGCGTCCGCCGGCTGTGACCATGTCGTTGCCGATTTGTTTAGTAGCCGCATGAAACACCTTGCGGTCTTCAAGCTCCTCGTTAGGCAAGCCGGAAATCACCGCGCCACTTTGATAGGTATCGGGGTAACCGCCAGCCGCCAACACTACGCCTAATGCGGCGCGTTCGTCCCAGTCACTGACGGTTGTGTCGAGATTTCCAGCCAGTGCCGCCTCGCAAAGTTCTACCAAGTCGCTTTTCAAGCGCATCAGGATCGGCTGGGTTTCAGGGTCGCCAAAGCGGCAGTTGTATTCGAGTACTTTAATTGAACCGTCGGCGGCAATCATCAATCCGGCGTAAAGAAAACCGGTATACGGCAATCCGTCTTCAGCCATACCTTTTAAGGTCGGTTCGATCACATCGCGCATGACTCGTTGATGAATCTCAGCGGTGACGACAGGGGCCGGGGAGTAAGCGCCCATGCCGCCGGTATTGGGGCCTTGATCGCCATTATCGCGGGCTTTATGGTCCTGGGAAGTTGCCATAGGCAAGGCGTGTTTGCCGTCGGCTATCACAATAAAGCTGGCTTCTTCACCGCTCAGGAATTCTTCGACTACAACACGATTGCCTGCCTCGCCGAAAACATTCCCCGATAACATGTCTTCAACGGCGGCGATCGCTTCTTGTTCGGATTGGGCAACGATCACGCCTTTACCGGCAGCCAATCCGTCTGCTTTGACTACGATCGGCGCGCCTTGTTGCTTTATATAAGCTATGGCTTGCTGCTTGTCGGTAAAGGATTGGTATTTTGCAGTCGGAATGTTGTGGCGGATCATGAAGTCTTTACAGAAAGTCTTCGATCCTTCGAGTTGCGCAGCTTTTGCCGTAGGGCCAAAGCATTTCAAACCCGCTTCCTGAAAACAGTCAACGATGCCTAAAACCAGAGGCACTTCGGGACCGATGATGGTCAGGCCGATGCCCTCTTGTTGGGCAAATGCCAGTAGGGCGGAAATATCGGTGACGGCAATGGCTACGTTCTCGATAGACGGTTCCTGTGCGGTGCCGACATTGCCGGGCGCGACAAACACTTTTTCGACTTTGGCTGATTGCTTGGCTTTCCAGGCGAGGGCGTGTTCACGGCCGCCGCTGCCGACGATGAGGATTTTCATAGTGATTCTCGTGTATTTTGTGGCGACCGGCTGGTCGTCCATAACTTAACGCATATTCAATTAATAAAACGCAAGTAGATTAATTCACCACGAAGACACGAAGAGCACAAAGTTTTACCATTGTTTTTCTTCGTGTCTTCGTGTCTTCGTGTCTTCGTGTCTTCGTGGTGAGTGCCTTTTAAAATATTAATGCCTGAAATGACGCATGCCGGTAAATACCATCGCGATATTATGTTCATCCGCTGCGGCAATGACTTCATTGTCGCGCATTGAGCCACCGGGCTGAATGACTGCGGTAATACCCGCTTCGGCAGCCGAATCGATACCGTCCCGGAACGGGAAAAACGCATCCGAAGCCATCGCGGAGCCCGGAACATCCAAACCCGCATCGGCGGCTTTGATGCCGGCGATTTTGGCTGAATAAACCCGGCTCATTTGTCCCGCGCCCACGCCGATAGTCTGGCCGTTCTTGCAGTAAACAATCGCATTGGATTTAACGAATTTGGCGACTTTCCAGGCAAATAACAAATCGGCTATTTCCTGTTCGGTCGGGGCGCGTTTGCTGACTATTTTTAGATCGGATGCGCTGATTTCGCCGGTGTCTTTGTCTTGAACCAGCAAGCCTCCGGCAACGCGTTTGAAATCGAGGGAGGCCTGATTATTACTACTCCATGTACCGCATTCCAATACGCGAACATTTTGTTTTTCAGCCAAAACGGTCTGTGCAGCGGCGCTGATAGACGGCGCGATAATGACTTCGACAAATTGGCGTTTGGCGATTTCAGCCGCAGTTTGTTCGTCCAGTTCCCGGTTAAAGGCGATAATGCCGCCGAATGCCGAGGTCGGGTCGGTAGCATACGCTTTATCGTAGGCGGCAAGCAGGCTGTCTGCCTGGGCTACGCCGCAGGGATTGGCATGTTTGACGATTACGCAGGTAGGTTGGTCGTTAAAGGTTTTGACGCATTCCAGCGCGGCATCGGCATCGGCAATATTGTTGTAGGACAACTCTTTGCCTTGCAGTTGTTTTGCTGCCGCAATCGTGCCGCTGGCCGGTGTTTTTTCACGATAAAACGCGGCGTTTTGATGCGGATTTTCACCGTAACGCATGGTTTGGTTGCGGTAAAACTGCAAATTTAATGTCTCGGGAAACTGTACGCCGCTAATGTTGCCAAGGTAAGTTGCAATCGCGGTGTCGTAACGCGCCGTGTGTTCAAAGCTTTTCAGTGCCAAGTTGAAGCGGGTTTGGTGGGAAAGTTCGCTGTCATGACTATTCAGTTCGGCAACTATCGATGCGTAATCGCTCGGATCGACAATGATAGCTACGTCGGCATGATTCTTGGCTGCGGCGCGGATCATAGTCGGGCCGCCGATGTCGATATTCTCAATGGCCGTGTCTAAATCGCAGTCAGGATTGGCGACGGTTTGTTCGAACGGGTACAGGTTGACTACCACCATATCGATGGCATTAATGCCGTTTGCCGCCATTACTGCATCGTCGATGCCGCGACGCGCCAAAATGCCGCCGTGAACTTTTGGATGCAAGGTTTTGACCCGGCCGCCCATCATTTCCGGAAAACCGGTGTAATCGGAAACTTCAGTCGCAGGAATGTTATGCTCAGCCAGTGTTTTTGCGGTACCGCCGGTACTTAAAATTTCGATGCCTAATTGATGAAGCTCAAGGCAAAAATCCACGATACCGGATTTATCGGATACGCTGACCAGGGCGCGAGTGACTTTTTTGTTCATGCAGATCTCAGAATGAAAGGGAGGTAAAACCAGCCTTGTTTGGGTATTAGGACAGGCCGTAGAATTCCAGTTTTTTGCGCAAGGTACTGCGGCTCAAACCCAGCGCCTTGGCTGCTTTGGTTTGGTTATAGCCTGAATATTCCAGTGTTGCCTGCAATAAAGGTTTTTCGACTTCACCGATGACCATCGCATGCAGGTCCACCGCATCATGGCCGTTCAGGTGCAAAAAATATTGCTCTACTGTTTGTTTAACATGCGCGGATAACGGAATAGCTGCGATTTTTTTGCTGTCTATATTGATGATTTCGGCATTTTTTTGGGATGCGTTCATATTATGCAGCACGGTCAGTAGTTAAAAGATTAAATGCCGAATTAATCAGCGCTATTTGTTGGGATGGACATTGTGCCTGATTGATGACACTTTGGGCATCCTGAGCTACGGACTCAAGATGCTTAAAATACCAAGCTATATGTTTTCGCGCTATTCTAACACCGCTCGCATTGCCGTAGAAGCTATATAGTTTGTCCAAATGACTCATAAGCGTGCTGTGTATGTTTGTAATTGTTGGTTTTTCAAGGTGTTTGCCGTGGTTGATAAAGTGACTTATTTGACTAAATAGCCATGGGTTTCCTTGGGCGGCCCGGCCAATCATAATGGCGTCCGCACCGGTTGAATCAAGCACAAACCGGGCTTGTTCGGGTGAATCAATATCGCCGTTGGCGATAACCGGAATGTTGACTGTTTGCTTCACTTTTTTAAGCGTTTCGTGTTCGGCCCGACCATTAAACTTGCAGGCACGGGTCCGGCCGTGAATCGTCAGCGCGGCAATACCCGCATTTTCGGCTATTTGGGCGATTTCAATAGCATTGCGGCTGTGTAAGTCCCAGCCGGTACGGATTTTTAACGTGACCGGAATATCGACCGCATTAACAACAGCATCAAGTATTCGTTTTACCAGCGCTTCATCCCTGAGTAGCGCGGAGCCTGCGGCAACTGAACAGACTTTTTTTGCAGGACAACCCATATTAATATCGATGATCTGAGCGCCCCGTTGGACATTGAGTTTTGCCGCATCAGCCATAAGCTGGGGATCGGTACCTAAAATTTGTACCGAACGTATGCCGTTTTCACCGCGATGATCGACTTTTAACAGCGTTTTTTTATGCTGGCGTAAAGCCGGATTGGACGCCACCATTTCAGATACCGTCAAACCTGCACCGAATTGCTTGCACAATTCCCTGAACGGACGATCGCTGACGCCGGCCATCGGCGCCAAAATCAGGTTGTTTTCAAGTTGATAAGGACCGATTTGCATGAGGAAGACAAAAAATGCAAGGCCAGAGACATGAGGCAAGATTTTTCGCCTCGTGCCTTTAGCCTAAAAATTATTTATCGCTGTCCTCATTCCAGATCGGGTTGTCGCGATCTTCCGGTTCCAGTTTAACAATATCTTCAGCATAGATATGCCAGAAAGATTTATCGATCTTGGCGTTGTCATAGCTTTCTTTTTTATCATGGCCGAACGGGCACCACCAGTTTTCAACAATTTTCACCATATAAGCATGCCATTCAAATAGCGCGACGCTATAAGGGCAATACCATGTGCAGTTCAGTATCCAGAACAGTTTCGACTGGGATGTACTGGCTTTGAATGAGCCGTGCATCGTAATTTGATTTTTTAAGGTATAGCGATGGCTGGCACGGTCAGGCAGGAAATCGGAGTAAGTCTTGAGGTTTTTGGCGCCGATCAATAACAAGTGCCAGTAAGTCATATAGGCACTGGCAAACACAAAGGGAAGGGTAACGATGGGCAGGTAGACCAGAACCATACCAATGGCTCTTTGCACTACCGGGACTTTTTGATGGTTTTTGCCGATGTCAACGCGACCGGAACAGGACTCACAAGCTTTCATTATTTTTATATCCTCATTTTTTTATAGTTAGTAAGGGGGTTATGGTCGGTTTGGTATCATCCTCGTTAAGTAATTGATAAATGCTCAGACATCCGGCGCAGCAAAATTTTTGCACGCCGTCAGCGGTGGTCAGCGAAAATCCAGTGATTTCTACCGGTTGACCGCAAAGGACGCAGGGTTCCTTAACTTTTGCATCGACCATGAAAATGCCTCGTATTTTACAAGCTTGAAGAGACAGCACAAAAAAAAGTTTTTAAATATTCGGTCTCGGGCGCTGCCGGATCGATCGGGTGATCAGGTCCTTGTCCGCCGCCGGCAAAAAACACCAGATGACGATCTATGTGCCGCCCTGACGAGCGTAAAATCTCGTGCAGATTTTCACGGCTCAGGTGATGAGAGCACGATGCCGAGACCAATACACCGTTTTTGGACAGTACCTGCAGAGCTAGATGATTCAAGCGGCGATAAGCTTCATAGCCTTGTTTGAAATCTTTTTTACGCTTAATCAAAGCGGGCGGATCCAGTACGATAATATCATAGAGCTGGTTTTCCAGGCGGGCCTGCTTTAAAAACTCAAACACATCATTGCGCACAAAGTGCATTTTATCCTGAACCCGGTTCAATGCCGCGTTTTCTTCTGCCAATAGCAGCGCGCTTTCCGAAGCATCGACGCAAGTAACTTCTGAGGCTCCGGCGATAGCGGCAGGAATGCCCCATGCCCCGGTATAGCAGAATAAGTCGAGCACTCGCTGGTTCTTGGCAATGCCCGCTAGTTGGGCGCGGCTGCTACGGTGATCGTAAAACCAGCCGGTTTTTTGTCCGCCCAAAATGTCGATTTTAAATTGAGCGCCATTTTCTTCAATGATCAGCTGCTCGGGGAGGCTGCCATAGGCGAGTTCGGATTCCAGGGTCAAGCCTTCCTGTTGGCGCTGGCTATTATCGTTTTTCAGGATAATGGCTTCCGGGTTCAGTAATTCATGCAGGGCGGCAAACAGCGATTCCTTACGTTGTTCTATCCCGGCGGTGGTAATTTGCACTGACAATACCGGGCCGAAACGGTCGATGACCAATCCGGGCAAGCCGTCGCTTTCACCGAAAACAAGCCGGTAATAAGGTTTGTCGAACAGTTTTTCGCGTAAAGCCAGTGCGGTAGTCAGGCGCTCTTTGAAGAAATTGGCGCCGCATTTCAAATTGGGTTTTCTGGATAGAAGCCTCGCGCATATCAGGGCTTGAGGATTGATGTAGGCGGTGCCAAGCACTTTGCCGTCGTCGCTTTTTACCTGTACCAGGTCGCCTGCGTTGAACTGTTCAAGCGGTGAGCGCTTGGTGTCGACTTCGTTGCTGAAAACCCATAAATGGCCTTTACGCAGACGTTTGTCTTCATTCTTTTTCAAATAGATTTCAGGATGAGCCATATTAATTAAGTGAGTTCAAAAATATAAGTGCCGATGTTCAGACTGGTATGTCTTAGGGCGATGTCTTGTAAAGTATATAGCATGCATGTCCGGATCTATTATTCACCACGAAGACATGAATGGCGCAAAGTTTATATTTTTCTTTGTGTCTTCGTGGTAAGTAAAAAAGTGCGTAATTCCGGGATGTTCTTTCGTGGCAATCAGCTTAGTTTCTACTGATTAAGATACGATTCCATAATCCTATGGCTGTTTAGTGCTTGATGCCTTCCAGTCTAATCCAGTCTTCCTGCTGTACCGGCGCGCTGAACGTTATGTATTGCCGATAAGCGTTCATCACCGATTCGGACTGTTCATGCAATATGCCGGATAAAACCAGTTGACTGCCGGGAGCGACCAGGTTGGAAATTTGCTCCGCCATGTCGATTAAGGGTTTTGCCAATATATTGGCCAGCACGATGTCCGCTTGAAATGGGGCAAACTGTTCGGGCAGATAGCAGGCAATTTTATCCTGCACCTTGTTTTTTAGCGCATTGCTTTGCGTTGCGGTTATTGCCTGCGGATCAATATCCACCGCGTGCGCTTCTTTAGCGCCCAATAAGATCGCCGCGACAGCCAGTATGCCGGAACCGCAGCCGTAATCAATGACGGTTTTTCCGGCCAAGTCGTGGCTGGCCAGCCATTCCAGGCATAAGGCGGTAGTCGGGTGCGTGCCGGTGCCGAATGCAAGGCCCGGATCGAGAGTCAGGCAAACTGTGCCGGGTTCATATTGCTCCTGGTCGGTCGGGCAAACCCAGAGCTTATCGGCAAATTTCATCGGCTTATAATATTCCATCCAGGCGCGTTCCCATTCCTGGTCTTCCACAACTTCACACTGCCAATTACGTAATTGTTCCTCCTTAAACTGGGCGTAAATCAGGGTTTTGATTAGCGCGGGATCGGCGGCATCCAGTTCATACAACGCAATGACTTCAGTGTGGCTCCATATTTTGGTTTCGCCGATAGCCGGTTCGTAAACCGGCTCGTCTTCGGCGTCCATATAGGTAACCGACACCGCGCCGAGATTGTTGAAAAAGTCGGCAAGCCGGGGGGCAAGGTCTTCATTGGTGATAACGGAAATTTGGTGCCAGGCCATGATGTGGATGTTTTAGGTAGGGATAGGGAGTTTATTCACCACGGAGGACACGAAGAATAAACATAAAACTTCGTGTCTCCGTGGTGAGTTTTTAAGCGGTCAATAAATCCCCAGCTTTTTTTCCAGATAATGAATATTTTGCCCGCCCGCGGCAAAGGCACCGTCATTCATAATGTCGTGCTGTAGCGGGATATTGGTTTTAATGCCGTCGATAATGATCTCGCTTAGCGCCGTGTTCATCCGGGCAATGGCGCTCTTGCGGTCTTCGCCGTGGGCAATCAGTTTACCGATCATCGAGTCGTAATAAGGCGGTACTTTGTAGCCGTTATAAATATGGGTCTCACACCGAATGCCGGGGCCTCCGGGCATATGAAACTGGTCTATCGTGCCGGGGCAGGGCATAAAGGTTCTGGGGTCTTCAGCATTTAACCGGCATTCGATCGCATGGCCCTGGATTTTAACCTGATCCTGGGTAATGGACAGCCGTTCACCGGCCGCAATACGCAATTGTTCCTTGACGATGTCAAAACCGGTCACCATTTCGGTAACGGGATGTTCGACTTGCACACGGGTATTCATTTCAATGAAATAGAACTCGCCTTTTTCATACAAAAATTCAAAAGTGCCCGCTCCCAAATAGCCGATATCGATACAGGCTTTGGCGCATCGTTCGCCTATGGTCTTGCGTTGTTCTTCGGTGATACCAGGCGCGGGGGCTTCTTCAACCACTTTTTGATGACGGCGCTGCATGGAGCAGTCGCGCTCGCCTAAATGGATGGCGTTGCCATGCGAATCGGCCATGACTTGAAACTCAATATGTCTTGGGTCTTCCAGGAATTTTTCCATGTATACCGTGGGGTTTCCAAAAGCGCTGCCCGCCTCGGCTTTGGTCATCGAAATAGCATTTAATAACGCTGCTTCGGTATGCACCGTGCGCATACCGCGACCGCCGCCGCCGCCGGCAGCCTTGATAATAACCGGATAGCCGATTTCCTGGGCCAGCCTCAGGTTCTTTTTATTGTCATCGGACAGTGGGTCGTTATTGCCGGGAACACAAGGAATCCCGGCTGCGAGCATCGCGTTCTTGGCGGAAATCTTGTCGCCCATCATGCGAATGGTTTCGGCATTCGGGCCGATAAAAACAAAGCCGCTTTGTTTTACCTTTTCAGAAAAATCGGCGTTTTCGGATAAAAAACCGTAGCCGGGATGAATGGCTTCCGCATCGGTTACTTCCGCGGCGCTGATAATGGCTGGAATATTCAGGTAACTATCCGCGGATGCCGCAGGGCCGATGCAAACGGATTCGTCGGCTAAGCGGACATGTTTTAGATCCCTATCCGCCTCGGAATGCACGGCAACAACCTTGACGCCCAATTCTCGGCAGGCGCGTAAAATGCGCAGAGCTATTTCGCCACGATTGGCGATAACGATTTTATCGAACATGAGGTTCCCGTTCCTTGTGCTATTCAATGATGAATAATGGTTGGCCATATTCGACAGGTTCAGCGTTCTCAACCAGGATTTTAGTGACGGTACCGCTTTGATCCGACTCAATCTGATTAAGAATTTTCATTGCCTCAATAATGCACAATGTATCGCCGACTTGGACGGATTGACCTATTTCGGCAAAAACCTTGGTGCCGGGCGAAGCGGAGCGATAAAAAGTACCGACCATCGGTGATTTGACCACATGCCCGGTAATTTTTTCTTCAGCCGGTGCCGCGGACGGAATGGCGGCAGCGGCCGGTGCTGCGGCAACCGGTGCGGGTGCATAGGCGATAGCGGCAGGGGCGGCAGAATAACGGCTAATACGAATGGATTCTTCGCCTTCTTTGATTTCCAGTTCAGCAATGTCGGATTCTTCGATAATCTCGATGAGTTTTTTTATTTTTCTAATATCCATAGTTTAGTGTCTCTCGGCTAATATCTGATGAGCGGCCAGTAAGGCCAATTCGTACCCTGTTGCGCCTAATCCGCAGATAACGCCTTTGGCAATATCCGAGAAATAGGAATGTTTTCTAAAAGGTTCACGTGCATGGACGTTTGATAGATGAACCTCTATAAATGGGATTTTGGTTGCCAGCAGTGCGTCACGAATAGCGACGCTGGTATGCGTAAAGGCTGCCGGGTTAATAATGATGAAATCGACCTGGGCTTGGTAAGCCTCATGTATCAGTTCCACGATCTGGTGTTCTGCGTTGTTTTGATGAAAGTTAAGCTGATGATTCAGCTCAGCAGCTTTTTGTTCAAGATTTTGCTTAATATCGGCGAGAGTTTGATTTCCGTAAAGACCGGGTTCGCGAATGCCTAACAGGTTTAAATTCGGCCCATTTAGAACGGTAAGAGTCGCCATCAATCTTTGATTAAGTTAAGGTTAAAAAGCAATATTAACTGCTAATTCTGCCCAATTTATGGAGTTTTGTCCAGATATTATGCTTTTAGCCAAAGATAACGGCAGGATTCAAGCTGTTTGGAGTCATTACGCACAAATCGGCTGATTTTGAAAGTTATTTATGCATTGGCTTGATAGTTCAAACCCAAAGTATCGGGCACTTCAATTATCTGCTGTGTTTACGCGTTGACATGATTTTTTTGCCAGTATATAAAATAATGCACCGTGGCATATCGTTGCGGCCTAACTCACGAGAAATAACATGAAAGTTCAAAATCTTGCCGGCACATTGATGGTCTTGGCATCGTTGTCCATGGGAGTCGTTTCTATTAACAATGCGGCAGCAGGCGAATCAGGATATTCGTTTAAAGTGCACAATAATACCAGAACCAAGATCACCAAGCTTCTGGTATCCGAGGACAAGAAGAACTGGGGGTATTTCGATATTGGGCAAGGCATCGCGGCAGGCGGCGATATGACATTGACGTGGGATGAAAGTACCAACAACGAAGGCTGCGATCAGTATGTTAAAGCAGCCTATTCTGATGGCTCGGAATCGGAGGAAGCCAAGTTTAATTTTTGCGAAGCCAATTTAGAGCTGGAATTTTAACGAAACTTGTCATTAAGTCAGTTCAGCAACGGTGCAATAATGTCCGTTATTTGCTGTTTGGAAAGCTCTCCCGGATGTCGGTGTATGATTTGCCCTTGCCGATCAACAATAACAGTGTACGGAACGGCGCCAACATTATTGCCCAGTTGCTGAGCCAGAGCGATGCCATTGTCGCCGCCCAATAAAATCGGGTAATTGATTTTTGTTGCAGCGGCGTACTCGGCGACCGGTTCTCCGTCTTCTAAAGCGATGCCGATAAACTGCACGCCTTTGGCGGCATATTGTTCCTGCAACGCGATAAAATCAGGAATTTCCTTGCGGCAAGGCGGGCACCAGGTTGCCCAGAAATTGATCACTAATATCTTGCCTTGCCATTCGGAAATGTTGCGTTCCCGGCCGGATAAGTCGGGCAGGTTGAATTCGGGCAAAGCGCTTGGGCCGGTGCTTTCAGAAGGTGAAAAAAAATAACGGGCGGTCATGCCCAAAGCCAAAGCAATAATCGCGGCAATAATAATCGGGACTGTTTTTTTCATGATTTGGTACGTTGCAGAGATTTAATAAAAGTTTCGGCATCTTGATAGCCGATGACCCGGTTGCTGGTTTTTTCCTGATGGTCCACGTCGAAAAACAAAATGGCCGGTGGTCCGATCAGGCTGAATTTTGTCAGTAGCGCTTTGTCGTCATCGGAATTATTAGTGACATCGATTTGCAGCATTACATAACCATTGAGCGCCTGTTTAACACGCGGGTCGGCGAAGGTATAGGCTTCCATTTCCTTGCAAGATATGCACCAGTCGGCGTAAAAATCCAGCATGACCGGTTGATGGTTGGCGGCCGCTTGTTTAATCCGGGTTTCCAGTGCGGCTAGCGAGGCGACTCTTTCAAAAACAATTCCCGGTTCTGCGGCTTGCGCAGTACTCAGGCCGAGTCCTTGCAGCGGTTTTAACGGATTACTGTTGCCCAGGCTAAAGCCGATCAACAATAACAGGCCGTAAGCCAGCATCATCAGACCTAATCCTTTCCATAGCTTGCGCCAGCCGGAGCTATTTTCAGGCAGCGGATCGACCGCGCTGAGATAAATAGCCGGGAATATCAGCAGCATCGCCCACAGCATCATGATCACATTGCCCGGCAAAATACGGCTGAGCATCCATACTGCGACCGCCAGCATGATGACGCCGAATACCGCTTTGGTGGAGTTAAGCCAATTTCCGGCCTTGGGTAATAGTTTTCCGGCGGATGCGCCCAGCAGCAATAGAGGTACGCCCATGCCTAGGCCCAAGGCAAATAACGCGCTGCCGCCTAATATCGCATCGCCGGTCTGGCCGATATAAATCAGCGCACCCGCCAGCGGTGCGGCGACGCAGGGGCCGACGATCAGGGAAGATAAAGCGCCCATGATTGCAGCGCCCAACAGCGAACCGTCACGGTGTATTTCGCTGGAGTTATGCAATTTGACCTGTAATGATTTAGGCAGTTCCAGATGATAAAAGCCGAACATCGACAGGGACAGCGCTACAAAAACGGCGCTGAACAGGCCGATAATCCAGGGTTGCTGAAAAGCGGTTTGCAGATTGCTGCCAAACAGTGCGGCCAGTATGCCGAACACCGTGTAGGTCAAGGCCGAGGCAAGCACATAGCTAAGCGACAATAAAAAGGCTCGGCTAGTGGTAATCCGATTGCCGTGACCGACGATAATGCCCGACAAAATCGGAATCATCGGGAAAATACAGGGTGTCAGCGATAACAATAAGCCGAATCCGAAAAAGCTGAGCAAGGTTATCGGCAAGCTGTCCTTGTGCAAGGATTGCACGATTTGGTCCTGTTCTGAAAGTTCCTGCGTGATCGGCTGCTGTGCTATTGGCAGGGCCAGATCGGTTTTTTTGCTCATTGGCGGATAGCAAACGCCGCGGTCGGCACAGCCTTGATATTTGGCCTGGAGGGTGATGGTTTGTGCCGCTTGACTGGAACGGATAAGCGGCAAGTCAAAGGCGAGTTCGTTATGGAAAATCTCAACTTGGCCAAAGGCTTCATCCTGTTTAGGCGTACCTCTGGGAATATTATAAGCCCCAAGCTTTACACCGTCGGCGTTGACCAGTTCAAATTGAATTTTTTCCCGGTAAAGGTAGTAACCGTCTGCAATAGTCCAGCTAATATGCAAGGTGTGATCATCTTTGGTCGATGCAAAAAACTGGAAAGCCTGGTCCGGCTGTAGCAGTTCGTCTTCAAATAGCGCAGTTTTTAAGCCTTGAGCTCCTTTTATCAGCTGCTTGATCGGATCGGCTTGGGTGACGGGCGACGGTAGTTTAAGATCGAAAACAGTTTTTTGGGGCGGATAGCAAATGCCCCGATCGGCACACCCCTGATACTGTACCAATAATTGCAGGGAAGATGCGCCAGTTTCAGCAGTTAAGGCAACCGGGATATTCAGGGTGTTGCGGTAAATAACTACATCGCCAAAATTTTCGTCATGCTTGTTTTGACCGGCCGGAAGATCGGGTTCGCCTAGGCGGATTTGCCCGGTTTTAGACTCAAAATGCATTTTATTGCGATAAAGATAATAGCCTTCAGCTATATCCCAGGAAATTTCAATCCGATTGGGGGCGATCGCTTTTGCAGAAACCTTGAACGCCTGATTGGGCGGCAGGATTTCGTCAGCACCCAGCGCAAAGGCCGATTGGCTGAGAAGCGAAAGGAAGCAGAAAAAAATTATTTTAAAGAGTGGCATGAATCTATCCAATGCAGGTATTCAGGTAAGCCGCGTTCAACGGGCACGGCAATTATTTCAGGTAGTTCGTAAGGATGATGGTTTCGCACAGTTCTTTCAATGGCCTGATATTGGTCTTTATGAGCCTTGATTAGCAATAGATGTTCCTGGGCGGATTCAATTTGTTCCTTCCATGTATAGATAGAAGTGATGCCCGGTAAGATATTTACACAGGCGGCCTCGTTATTTGTGACCAGCAGTCGGGCTATTTTTTCCGCCGTGTCTTTGTCAGGGCAGGTACAGAAGATTATGTGATGATTAGCAGGCATGTTACAGGTCATAAAAATTGTAGCGTCAGATATTATCCTAGAAATTAACCGGAATTGCCCTTATATTGTAATAACGATGATTACAACAAGAGTACTTTAGATGAAAATTTTTCCAACACTATTTCTGGGCGTTCTGATTATCCCTTTTTTAGAAATTTATTTGCTGATACAAGTGGGTGGGATTATCGGGGCGTTTCCGACTATTTTACTGGTCGTGTTTACCGCAGTGCTGGGTGCGTGGCTATTGAAGCAGCAAGGCTTGGCAACTTTTCAGCGCTTTCAGGAAAGTTTGGCGCAAGGTGTGATTCCCGCTTATGAAATGGTTGAAGGTCCCATTATTTTGGTTGGCGGGGCATTATTGCTAACGCCGGGCTTTATTACCGATATCATTGGCTTTGCCTGTTTAATTCCGCAGTTCCGCAGAAGAATCGCTCAATATGTGATTGAACATTATCTTGTTCAGGCCGGAGAACATTTTCAGCAAGCAAAAGCGGCTGAAAATAACGTGTTGGAAGGCGAGTTTCGTAAAGAAGAGTAAAACAAGTATAATAGGCACAAGGCGAAACTGGAGTTTAGCCTTGTGCCTTGGTAGCTTAACTTTCTGTAGAGTCGCTTTCTGTGGAGTCGGCTTCAGTAGAATCATTTACAGCTTCGCAGGTGTTTTTGTTGAGTCCTGAATAGACAGGGCACCAACCTGAATAACCTGTGGCAACAAGAACCAGGCCCACCAATAATAAAAGAACCTCACCGCCAGGGATGAAAAGTGAAATAACCAAAAGTGCCGCTCCCCCGTATAAGCGGTATTTTTTTTCCTTTTCGCCAACATTGTGTTCAAATTTCAGCATACGTTTAAAATCAAAAGTCATCTTAAAATCCTCTGTGTCTAATTATTATTATCTTTAAGCAAAGCAACGGTTCAGTGTGTCATTATTGAACCCTATGCAATATACACAGCTACGAAAAATGTGCAAGCGAAAAAATACCAGCAGTAGGTACTGTAAGCAATGGATGTTACTCCGATAATCGATCCCCTGAATGATGCCCAGCGTCAAGCGGTTACCGCGCCTTCCCAGGCGATGCTGGTTTTGGCTGGTGCCGGTAGCGGCAAGACCCGCGTATTAGTGCATCGCATCGCCTGGCAGATTCAGGTGCTGGGTGTGTCTGCGCACAGTATACTGGCGGTCACTTTTACCAATAAAGCAGCCAAGGAAATGCGCGGCAGGATTGAAGATTTACTCCATATGTCCGCGCAATCGATGTGGATAGGGACTTTCCACGGCGTCGCGCATCGACTGTTAAGACGGCATGCCAAACAGGCCAAATTGCCGGAAACCTTTCAGGTCATGGATTCCGGCGACCAGCTGCGGTTGATCAAGCGCTTGTTGGCTACGCTTAATCTCGATGCCGACAAGTGGCCGCCGCGCCAAGTGCAGTGGTATATCAATGCACAAAAAGACGAGGGCGTCAGGGCGCGGCATATGATGGAGACCGGTGATCTCTTCCAGCGGCAAATGCTGATCATCTACAAAGCTTATGAAGAGCTGTGCGATCGTTCCGGGCTGGTGGACTTTGCCGAGTTGCTGCTGCGGGCGCATGAGTTGCTGCGCGATAACGCCGATGTGTTGGAGCATTATCAGCAGCGTTTCAGGCAGGTTCATGTCGATGAGTTTCAGGACACCAACACCATACAATATGCCTGGTTGCGGCTGTTGACCGAAGGCAAGGACAATATCTTTGTCGTGGGTGATGACGATCAGTCCATTTACGGCTGGCGCGGCGCCAAAATCGAGAATATCTACAGCTTTCAAAAGCATTATCCCAATCATCAAGTTATCAAGCTGGAACAGAATTACCGTTCGACCGGTAATATCCTGAAAGCGGCCAATAAAGTTATCAGCGTCAACGACGGTCGCATGGGCAAAGAGTTGTGGACCGATGCCGGTGACGGCGATTTGATTTCCTTGTATGCGGCATTTAATGAACAGGATGAAGCTCATTTTGTGGTCGAGCGCATCAGGGCTTGGGTGAGCGAAGGAGGACTGCGCAAGGATATTGCCATTCTTTATCGATCCAACGCCCAATCCCGGCAATTTGAAGAAAGATTGATGACCACCGGCACGCCTTACCGGGTTTACGGTGGCTTACGCTTTTTTGAGCGGGTGGAAATTAAAAACGCGTTAGCCTATTTACGGCTGATGTCCAATCGCCATGACGACGCTTCGTTTGAACGGGTGATCAACACTCCGACACGCGGCATTGGCAACAAAACTATCGACGACATTCGCACCATAGCGCGGGATCAAGATCTTTCCTTATGGGCGGCTGCTATCGTGTTGATTAATCAGCGAAGCCTGTCGGCAAGGGCGACTAATGCGTTGATAGGGTTTTTAGAGTTGATCAAGCAGTTCGAAGGCCAGGCGGAAGGCCTTGAGCTTTATGGAAAGGTCAAACTGGTCGTCGAAAAAAGCGGCCTGATTGAGCTGTATCAAAAGGATAAAGCCGACAAAGGCGAAGAAAAAGTAGAAAATTTGGAAGAGCTGGTCAATGCGGCCCGGCTTTTTGACCCCAGCACAATCGGGGATATCGAAGATGAAGAAAGTTTGAGCGAGCTGGATATGTTCCTGGCGCATGCAACACTGGAATCCGGTGAACTGCAAGGCGATGACTTCGACGATTGCGTACAACTGATGACACTGCATTCAGCCAAAGGTCTGGAGTTTAAGCAGGTATTTCTGGTTGGCATGGAAGAAGGTTTGTTTCCGTCGCAACAGTCCGTCGATGATGTCGGGCGGTTGGAAGAAGAACGCAGGCTTTGCTATGTCGGCATTACCCGTGCGATGAAACAGCTGTACCTGACCTATGCCGAATCCCGGCGTTTATACGGACGGGAAAGCTATCCCAGACCGTCGCGTTTTTTGCGTGAGATTCCGCCGGAGCATATACAAGAAGTGAGGATGCGCGCGACCGTGACACGTCCGGTGACCTCGATAAAGCCGAAGGCGGCATCTTTGCAAACGGAAGGGAAATACAAATTGGGGCAGCGTGTCAGTCATGCCAAATTCGGCGAAGGCGTGGTGCTGCAGATGGAAGGCGACGGTGCTCAGGAAAGAGTGCAGATCAACTTCAAGCAAGTCGGTCTCAAGTGGTTGATCTTGGCCTATGCCCAATTGGAGGTATTGTAGGACGGGTTTTAGCCCCGAATAATTGGCAATTGTCATAGGGATCACCGTATTGGCAAGTAGCCTATTATATGAACACACTTTATAATGCAGGTCTGACAAGCATTGGGCCGTGGATAATTTTGTATCCGCAACTTTAATGGCTTTCGGCTTGAACATCCTCAACGTAACAGATTGAAACAGGAATCCTTAATGTCACAGAAAATTTCAGATGTAGTAAAACCCGGTGTTGTAACTGGCGATGACGTACAAAAAATCTTTGCGATTTGCAAAGAAAACAGTTTTGCATTGCCTGCGGTAAATGTCATTAACACTGATTCGATTAATGCAGCGTTAGAAGCGGCCGCAAAAGTAAAATCGGCTATCGTTATCCAGTTTTCTAACGGCGGCGCAGCATTTGTTGCCGGTAAAGGCCTTAAAGCTGAGGGTCAGCAAGCCGCTATTTTGGGCGCTATCTCCGGCGCTCAACACGTACATGCGATGGCTGAGGCTTATGGCGTACCGGTCATTTTACATACCGACCACGCAGCAAAAAAACTTCTGCCTTGGATTGACGGTCTGTTAGATGCAGGGGAAAAACATTTTGCAGCAACAGGTAAACCCTTATTCAGCTCGCACATGCTCGATTTGTCTGAAGAAAGCTTGAAAGAAAACATTGAAATTTGCAGCCAGTATCTGGCGCGTATGTCCAAAATGGGCATGACGCTGGAAATCGAATTGGGTTGCACCGGCGGTGAAGAAGACGGCGTTGACAATAGCGATATGGATCATTCCATGTTGTACACCCAGCCTGAAGATGTGGCTTACGCTTATGAAGAATTAAGCAAAATCAGCCCACGTTTCACGATTGCGGCTTCTTTCGGCAACGTTCATGGTGTTTACAAACCAGGTAACGTTAAATTGACGCCGAGCATTTTGGCTAACTCGCAAAAACACGTTTCTGAAAAATTCGGCGTTCCAACTAACACGCTGAATTTTGTATTCCACGGCGGTTCAGGTTCAACTCCTGAAGAAATAAAGGAATCGATCAGCTACGGCGTGATCAAGATGAATATCGATACCGACACCCAATGGGCGACTTGGGAAGGTATCATGAACTACTACAAACAAAACGAAGGTTATTTGCAAGGCCAAATCGGCAACCCAGACGGTGACGACAAGCCAAACAAAAAATACTACGATCCACGCGTTTGGCAACGTGCCGGTGAAGTCGGCATGGTGACTCGTTTGGAACAAGCTTTTCAGGAATTGAATGCAGTTAACTCCCTGTAACTTGATGAGCTGAAAAAAGGCCGGTGCCTGTGCATCGGCCTTTTTTTTGTCCGGCGGACGGCAGTCACATCAAAAATAAAGGGATGAATGAACTGTCGTTTGATGGATGTGTCTTGCTCAAATCAGGTATCATAAAAACTGTTCGCCATAGAACAACATATGACGAATAACCTAGTAATATAGTAAACTATATCAACCTTGAAATTATGGTTAGCACGATGACAGCAACAGATAATGTACACCCGCACGAAATCCATAAATTTGGCTCGATGGCGGAACGCTGGTGGGATACTCAGGGCGAATTCAAAACCCTGCACGATATTAATCCGCTACGTATCCAGTTTATCCAGCGTTATGCGGATATTGCCGGTAAACGCATCGTTGATGTCGGTTGCGGCGGAGGCATTTTAACCGAAGGCTTGGCTAAACACGGCGCTGATGCGTTTGGGATCGATCTTAGCGACGACTTGATTGATATCGCCGATTTGCACGGGCTTGAATCGGGCATTAACGCGCATTATCAAAAAATCAGCGCCGAAGCCTTGGCCGAACAACAGCCGGAAAGTTTCGATCATGTGACTTGCATGGAAATGCTTGAACATGTGCCTGATCCCGGTTCGATCATTTCCGCTTGCGCCAGAATGGTCAAGCCCGGCGGCATGGTGTTTTTCTCGACGCTGAACCGTAAGCCCAAAGCCTATTTATTGGCTATCTTTGCTGCGGAATACGTTCTGCAAATGCTGCCCAAAGGCACGCATGATTTTAAAACCTTTATCAAACCGTCGGAATTGTGCCAATCGGCGCGTGCCGCTGGTCTTGAATTGCAGGGCATGGTAGGCATTGAATACAATCCGTTTACCAAGCATTTCAGCCTCGGCAAAGACATTGACGTCAATTACATCGCTGCCTTTAAGCGTTCAGAATAAACATGACTGCCGATTTCAAATTATCCTGCGTATTATTCGATCTTGACGGTACCTTGGTCGATACCGCGCCGGATTTGATTTCATGCCTGAACCGCGCATTAAATATCCACGGCTTTGATACTGTTAAGCCAGAAATCATCAAACCGTTTATTTCATACGGCGCCGCGGCAATGATCAACGCAAGCCAGCCTTTGCTTGACGACCGGTTAAAGGCCGATATTCTGGATACCATGCTAACTCACTACCAGAACAATATTGCCGAGCATACGGTTTTTTTCTCGGGTATGGTCGATACGCTGGCCGCAATTGAAGCGCAAGGGCTGAAATGGGGCGTGGTCACTAATAAACGCGAGCGCTTCACCAATCCGCTGATGGCTGCGTTAAAACTGACCGGGCGCGCCGCCTGCATCGTCAGCGGCGATACCACCGCCAACCCTAAGCCTCACCCGGAACCGATGCTGGCGGCCTGCAAGCAGGCGAATGTCGAGCCGCGGGAATGTGTTTATATCGGCGACGCCCGGCATGACATTACTGCCGGAAAAAATGCGCAAATGAGAACCCTGGCTGCGCTTTACGGCTATATTAACCCCGGCGATGCCCCGGAAACCTGGGGTGCTGACGCATTAATCGAATCGCCCGATCAAATATCAACCTGGATAGCATCACTGTCATGCCATTAACAAACCAAGTCATTTTAATTACCGGCGCCGGCGGCGGTCTGGGTAGCACCGCTGCTTTGGAGCTGGCTAAACATGGTGCGCATATCATTCTGCTGGATAAAAACATTGCCAAGCTGGAATCGGTTTACGATGCGATTTTGAGCATCAAGGCGCCGGAGCCGATTATTTATCCGTTTGATTTGGCGGGCGCCAATGAAAACGAGTATCAGGAATTGGCCGACAGGATTGATGAAAAATATGGCTCCCTGCAAGGCATCTTGCATTCAGCGGTAGAGTTCAGCGCCTTTTCCCCAATCGCCACGCACAAAACCAAAGACTGGGGGCATACCTTAAACGTCAACCTGAATGCGCCTTTTCTGCTGTGCAGAGTTTTATTGCCGGTACTGCAAAAGAGCGAACAGGCTTCCATCGTATTCACCTCCGATTCTTCGGCAAGAAAAGCACCCGCCTATGCCGGCGCTTACGGCGTTTCAAAAATAGCGTTGGAAGGATTGGCAAACATATTGGCCGAAGAGCATGAAGCTTTCGGCAAAATTCGGGTCAACACCTTGATACCGGGGCCGACAGACTCTCCGCTAAGAAAACGGGCCTATCCGGCTGAAGATAAGAGCAAGCTGCCGTCGATGAAATCGCTGGCGCCTATTTATCTGTATTTATTCGGCTCGGAAAGTGTCGGCATAACCGGCCAGACTATCGATGCGAGAACTTTCTATTTATAACTGAATTATTATGGCTGAAAGAGAAGACGTTGTTTTAACCCGGGATGTCAACATTGTGACTATTCCCGACGGTAATACCGGGACTTTAAGTAAAGGTCAGATTGTCACCATTTATCAGGCGCTCGGCGATAACTATACCGTGGTTACCGAGCACGGACATATGGTGCGGATCGCCGGAGTCGATGCCGATGCGTTGGGTAAGGAGCCTCAGCAGCTGCATGAGCTGTCGTCGGAAACCGATGCGGCGGCGGTTGAAAAAAACTGCTGGGAAGTGATGAAAACGATTTACGACCCAGAAATTCCGGTCAATATTGTTGACCTTGGTTTGGTCTATGAGTGTAAAGTCACACCTGCCGATAACGGCCTGAATGATGTCCATGTGGTCATGACGCTGACCGCCCCAGGCTGCGGAATGGGGCCTGTTATCCAGAGCGACGTGGAAAAATGTATTCGCGCACTGCCCGGTGTCGCCGGCGTTAATGTCGAAGTGGTGCTTGATCCGCCCTGGTCGCGGGAAATGATGTCGGAAGTGGCGCAGCTGCAATTGGGCTTGTATTGAAGCTGTTGTTTTTCTAGGTTCGATGACTCCATAGTCAATAGAACAGATTGTATCCTTTCTAGTTGAACTACTTATTTGTATAATTAGTAGATATATTGGAATTTGGATAAGAATAAAATGGCAGTTTTTAAGGATATTAATTTGCAAGTTGGGGCGCGCTTGCAAATGGCGTTACGTCATGGTCCCATTTATTATACGGAATTTATCGGGTATGTAGATGGGGAGTACCTGATTATAAAAATGCCTTTTGAGAATGGGCTTTCCATTCAAATTCAGGTAGGTGAACAGATTACTCTGCGGATATTATCAGGAGTGGATGTTTTTACATTTGCTTGCAGTGTAAAAACCATCTTCAGGGCTCCGCATCATTATATGCATCTAAGCTTTCCTACTGATATCCAATCCGTCGCATTACGTGGCGCCATCAGAGCCAAAGTGAATTTGCCTGTGCAAGTCAATGGCGTAGTTAAAGCCGGTATTATCGCCGATATCAGCGTCACAGGCGCTGCAATAATTGCCGATAGTGCGCTGGGTGAGCTTAATCAAGAAGCTTTAATTTCTTTCGACTTTCCGGTAAAACCAAACAATCAGAGCGCGCATATAGATACCAGCGCGACGATTCGCAGCATTCAACAGTTGCCCAACAAAAAGAAAGACGGATCACCCAGGTTCTCGCATGGGGTTTTGTTTCATGAGCTTGGACTTACCAGTCAGGTAATGTTGTTGAATCTAGTCTATGAATCGATGAACAGATTGTAGTTAGTTATTTTTGGGTAGGGTTTTCAGGCGAATCAACAGGGAAAATTCAGCATCAGCCGGGGCGTCATTAAATAATTTAAAGGCGTTAAAAACCGGCTGGTTAATTTTTGTTGCTTGGCTAAAACACAGGAAAACTCTCCGGTAATATCCCTGTTCTGATTAATCGGATGCGATGCGGCTATTGCTCAGTTATACCTGTATCGATCCAGATCTTCCTTCTTAAATCACCGCCGAGTCACACCGGCGATTACATCAATCCGTAAGTCGGAAATATCCTGACTGACAATCAAATTACCCAAATAGTCGGTACATCCTTGTCCCAGCGACTGGCGCGCCGACGGTAAAACCGCTCCCGCTTCAAAACCGACAGCCAGAATCGGACTAATTGGGTAATAATGTTTAAGTAGGAAGGAAGTATTGCCAAAACCGGAAATGGTTTCATTCGGATTACGCGATTTAATCCTCGCCTCGCCGCCAAGGCATACGCGGAAGTTCAATCGGCTGGATGAATTGATATACAATTATGCCAATCGAAATAGTACGCACCGCGTACCTTTAATTGTGCTTGGGGTGTGGAAGATGTTACGCGATACGTACTCTACATGACTATGGATTGCCACCGCAGGATCAATCAAATCAAAGGTGGATAGTAAAATGGCAAAAAATCACCGTAAGCCGCTTGAAAATAACGACTACTTGGCAGCAACACAAACCGAAGAAATAACTTCACGTGAGTACGGCCAGCCCTGGCCTGATTACGAACTGCTTGATGCGGGCGACGGCAAGAAGCTGGAGCGATGGGGAAAGATCATTACCATCCGCCCGGAAATCCAAGCCGATTTCAAACCGGGATGGTCTTATGCGCAATGGCAAGACATCGCGCATTGGGAATTTGAAGAACAATCCTCAATCCAAGGCCGCTGGCTTAACATCAAACCGCATGCGCCCGAGCAATGGCTTATTTCCTACGGAAACTTGAACTTCGGCTTGAAGCTGACCAAGTTCAAACATGTGGGTCTGTTTCCCGAACAACAGGCAAACTGGCGCTTTATTCAAGAACGGGTTAGAGCCGGTCAAAAGATATTGAACTTATTCGCATATACCGGCGCGGCATCGTTGGTCGCCCGCGCCACCGGTGCGGAAGTGGTGCATGTGGATTCGGTCAGGCAAATGATCACCTGGGCCAACGAAAACCGGGAACGCAGTCATCTTTCCGACATCAAATGGGTGCTTGAGGACGCGTTAAAATTCGCCCAACGCGAATTAAAGCGGGGTAATCAATACGACGGCATCATCATGGACCCGCCCGCCTGGGGATTAGGCGTCAAAGGCGAAAAATGGAAACTGGAAAACCAACTGTCAAGCTTGATAGAAACAGCGTATGGGCTGATGCATCCGGGCGCGTTTTTAATTCTTAACACTTACTCACCGAAAGTAGAACTGGCGGATTTGGCAGCGTCCGCCGGGCAGTATTTTTCTGCAAATCAACTGGAAATAAAACAACTGTGGATGCCGACAAAAACCGCTAAGGAGTTATATTGCGGGAATTTACTGCGAGCGATCAAGTAGTAAGGCTGTTGATCATAAAAAACGCAGTCGAGCATACTAAAATTCCATTCGCCCTGAGCCTGTCGAAGGGTGGATGGATTTTAGTATGCTCCCAAAGGGAGCGTGAAAACCGCTGATGCTTCAAGCTTTGGTAGATAAGCTGTTTATGCTCAATATTCCAATATAGCAACACCCCGCCGCATCATTTATCATCACTATAATCTTCTATTTATTCTCAACTTCCCAACCCTTACAGGCCAAGGCAATATGATAGGGAACGGGGCGGGCGCCGGTTCCGTATGAGCTCATGGTGCGTGTCGTCATACCTAACGCTTGCGCTGCATCGGCTAATGACAGTCCGTTACGCAGACGCCAAGCGAGGAATGTGCGGGTGTTTTCGTCGGTGGCGGCTTGAAGCATCGCTTCCAGCCATAAAGTATCGGCTCCGATTTGAATGCCAAAATCCGCCCACTCGATCGTCCAACCTATGTTGTTTGTAAGCCGAACTTTGGCAAAAGCGGCCGGATCGCGCAAAGGAGCAAGGGCCGGTTTGGCGAAAATAGCTTGACCCTTATCCACAGTCATTACGCAGCCGTTAATAAAGGTCATTTTTAGCTGATAATTTGGTAAAGGTTCAATCGTTGCTAGGCGGGGGCGTTTCATTGATGCCACAGTTCCTTCCTTAATTAATTCATTACGGTTTTCCGTAACTCACGAATACCTTTTTGCGCAATCTACGCGTAAAGGTAACGGTGTAGTTCAGGGTCTCCAGTTTATCAATACATCAAAATTGTCTCCGATCAGAAACACATGCTTCGGAGGAAAATCGTCTTTTATTAAGATTAGATTAGGTTTGTTGCGAAAACGATGGTGCTATGGTATGGAAAAATTTGAATATGTCAATCTCTAGTTGTAGGCGGGGGATTACAATAACATTCTTTCCCTTTGAGCCTGACGCCGTTAACCAATCGCTTAGAGCGCAATGCCGTGCTGATGTGGGCCGATTGATTCATTCATAGCCAAAATGTTGGACAACGAACAGACACTTCTATCTGCTTTGATAATCTTAAACCCCCTATCACTCAATTTTGATGCCCTTCGCCTTGAGCAGGCCAGGGCGGCAAAAAAGGAGATTAAATATGAAAGCAGTAGTGTTTCACGCCATCGGCGACATACGTTTAGATGAAGTTCCTGAGCCGAACATAAAAGACCGCACAGATGCTGTCGTGCGCCTGACCTCTTCGGCGATCTGCGGTACAGACCTGCATATGATTCGCGGCACAATCTCAGGAATGGTGCCCGGTACGATCCTCGGCCACGAAGGCGTCGGCATTGTCGAAGAGGTTGGTAAGGATGTGCGCAACCTGAGGCCGGGCGACCGGGTTGTGATCCCCTCGACGATCAGTTGCGGGTATTGTTCTTACTGCCGTGCGGGTTACCAAGCTCAGTGCGACAATACTAACCCGAATGGCCCGAGTGCAGGCACGTCATTCTTCGGCGGACCGAAAGAGTCCGGGCCAATTCAGGGCTTGCAAGCCGAATATGCCCGTATTCCGTTCGCACATGCCGGACTCGTCAAGTTGCCTGAAGAGATCACGGACGATCAGGCCATCCTGTGCAGCGACATCTTCCCGACCGGGTACTTTGGCGCCGAAATCGCCGGGATTAAGGGCGGTGATACGTTGGCAATCTTCGGTTGCGGTCCCGTCGGACAGTTCGCGATTACGAGTGCGAAGTTGTTGGGGGCCGGACGTATCTTTGCAATTGACCGCGAAGCGTCGCGTCTGAAGATGGCTCAGGCGCAGGGCGCGGAGATTATCAACTTCGAGGAGGAAGATCCGGTCGAGGTAATAAGGGCCATGACCGGAGGCATAGGGGTTGATCGCGCAATAGATGCTGTCGGAGTTGATGCTGTGACGATGCACTCGGGTCCGGCGGCGAAGCAGAGTAAAGAACAGTTTAAGCAGGAGCTTTTGCAAGTCGCGCCGGAACAGAATCCCAAAGGCGACAACTGGGTGCCGGGCGATGCGCCGTCGCAGGCTTTGAGGTGGGCGGTCGAGGGTTTGGCGAAAGCCGGCACTCTGTCGATCATCGGTGTGTATCCGCCAACGGCGCAGACTTTTCCTATCGGCAAAGCGATGAATAAGAACCTGACGCTGCGGATGGGTAATGCCAATCACCGGCACTACATCCCGCACCTTCTTGATCTCGTGAAAAACAATACGGTCGATCCTGAAAAAGTGCTTACGCAACGCGAACCTCTGATGAACGTGCTCGATGCTTACAAGGCGTTCGACACACGGCAGCCGGGCTGGATCAAGGTCGAACTCAAGCCGGGCGCGCAAACCGCTCAGCAGATAGCGGCTTGAATCGGGCAGAAAAATAGCCGGGAGATTAAGGTATGAAACCAGACAGTACACCAAATGATATCGAACCGGAATACGCCAACATGCGCTCGCGGCGCCGGTTCGTCGGCAGTGTCGCTAGCGGCATTGTCGCGGCATCCGCAATGCCGGTTTTCGGGCAGCAACGGAGTGCTGCATCAAATTCGCGGCAGGCGCCTGACCAAGCGATCAAGCGAAACCCGGTTACACAGTACCCGAAGCCGCCATTCCCGCGGCAGCAGCAGGAATGGCCCGGTCTTGCGGGTAAAATGATTCCGCGTCCGGATCATGGCGAGACAAGTTATGAGGGCAGCGGGCGGCTTACCGGTCGCAAGGCGCTGATCACCGGCGGCGACTCGGGCATTGGTCGCGGGGCCGCCATTGCTTATGCCCGCGAGGGAGCCGACGTTGCGATTAATTATTTACCCGCCGAAGAACCGGACGCCATCGAGGTGGTGCAATTGATACGTGAGGCCGGGCGCAAGGCGGTCGCGCTTCCGGGCGACATTCGTGACGAGAATTTTTGCAGGCAGCTGGTCGCCGACGCGGTGCGCGAACTCGGAGGCCTCGATATTCTGGTCAATAATGCGGCCAGACAGCATTCTGTCGATTCGATCATCGACCTTACGACGAGCAATTCGATGCGACTTTCAAGACGAATATTTACGCGATGTTTTGGATCACTAAAGCCGCGATGCCGCATTTCAGCGCCGGTGCGAGCATCATCAATACCGCATCCGTTCAGGCTTACAATGCTTCCGAGAATTTGCTCGACTACGCGCAGACCAAAGCGGCGATCGTGGCATTCACTAAATCCCTCGCCAAGCAGTTGGGTGCGAAAGGCATTCGCGTCAATGCAGTCGCGCCCGGACCGGTCTGGACGCCGCTTCAGGTCAGCGGCGGGCAGCCGCCAAGTTCGTTAGAGACCTTCGGTGAAAAAACGCCGATGGGCCGCCCCGGTCAACCGGCGGAGCTTGCCGCCGTCTACGTGACGCTGGCTTCGCAGGAATCGAGTTATGCTACGGGGCAGGTATATGGCGTATCGGGCGGTAGCGGGGATCCGTAAATCATCAGAAAGTACGGATGTTGAATATGATGGGTATTACGTCGCGCTTCTGCGGTTTAATAATGATCGGATTGCTGCGGCAATTGCAAAGGTCGAGATCTATGCGGGTATGGCGGGCTGTTCAATTGAAACCGGCACAGATTCTGTTCAGTAACCAGTTAAATATCAATCAAGACAATAGCTTAACTGTTTTTTATAATCGGCAGAAAAACCGGCAAAATTCGCAGAAAATAGTATACTTCATCTTATAAAAACAATATCTTGCGAGATTATAAGATCGGCATGCCACTATCTATCGAAACACCTTATCGAATTGAGCCCTGCCTGCTTGAAAACATCCCGATTACAATTACAGACCTGATCGCGAATCTAACAACGTCGTCGGAAAGACTCGCAGGCCGCTTACATCCGCACACAGCCGCCAGTCTGGCTGAGCTGGTTCGGATTATGAATTGTTATTACTCGAACCTTATCGAAGGACATCATACCAAACCGAGGGATATTGAACGGGCCTTGGCGGATGACCTGGAAAAAGATCAAGTGCGCCGTAATTTTCAAATCGAAGCGCGTGCCCATGTCAGCGTGCAACAGACGATTGACCGGCTCTATGCGGCAGGGAATATGCCGGAGCCGGCATCGACCGAGTTCTTATGCCGGTTGCACCGTGAATTTTACCGTGATGCGCCGGAAGCTATGCTTTGGGTAGACAATGGGGATCATGGTTTTAGAATGGAACCGGGGGCGTTTCGTTCCTTGCCCGAGCACAATGTTTCAGTCGGAAGGCATCTTCCGCCCGGCAGCGACCGTGTTGCCGAGTTTATGCGCTATTTCGAGCAACGCTATTGCTTGGCTAATATGGGCAAGGGCGAGCGGATTATCGCCATGGCCGCATCGCACCATCGACTGGCCTTTATTCATCCGTTTCCTGACGGTAACGGCCGCGTCAGCCGCTTAATGAGTCATGCAATGGGATTGGCAGCCGGCATTGGCGCATCAGGGCTTTGGTCGGTATCGCGCGGACTCGCTCGAGGCCTGGAAAGCCGACAAGATTACAAAAACAAAATGGATTATGCCGATATGCCGAGACAAGGCGATTTGGACGGCCGTGGGAATTTATCCCAAAAGGCATTGATTGAATTCATTCGCTGGTTTTTAGAGATATGCCTTGATCAGGTCGGTTTTATGGCGGGCCTATTCGAATTCGACCGACTGGCCGAGCGCCTCAAAGCCTACGTGGAAAGCCGGGCGTTAAAACCGGAGGCCTTTTATATTTTGGAAAGAGTGCTGATTCAGGGCGAGATGCCAAGAGGCGATGCCGAACGCGTTACCGGTTTGAAAGAGCGCAGTGCCCGCATGGTTCTTTCAAGGAAGGAGTACAGGAAGCGTAACGTTAGTGGAGCGGCGTACGACGACCCCCGCGT
>NZ_DAIUEH010000027.1:0-73136 GCF_036845245.1 Methylobacter sp. | reverse complement strand
AGATTGATTCAGAGAAAAACAGTTCTGACTATGTGGTTGGGGCGTGCGCTTACCATTGAGAAACTTGGCTTCTGAGTACGCAAAAGAGCACATTCGATTCAACGCCGTAGCCCCCGGGATCGTCGACACCCCGCTTCACACCAACGATCCGAAAGATTTCCTGAAAACGCTTTCACCCATGGGTTCAATTTCCACGGTTGAAGATATTGCCGGCGCTGTCGTTTATCTGACGGAAGCTCGGCAGGTCACAGGGGAGGTGCTGCACGTGGATGGCGGTGCGCACAGCGGCAAATGGTAAGGGCTGGCGACTTACAGCCAGTCGGCGCTGAACAGCGATTGAAGAAGCCTGGGAATAGACTTGCCGGTACCGTCTACACTGGCTTTAGCGGTCGGCTTTTTACGCTATTTGCTCATTCCGGTCCTGCTGCCAGAGCAATCGCCGCCCGCTGGTTTTTAGTGAATGACAGCGGCGGAAGACGATCTTCGAGCAGGGTATCGACGATGGTCGCCGAGGCATTGGGTTTGGCAAAACGCAAGGCGTTGAATTTCATTCGAGCCAATCTATCCGGGTCTTCCAACAACCGTTCCAGCTTAAAGGGCAGGGTGGTCAAGTCGTTGCATTTGACAGCAATGCCTTCTTCCAAAAGATGATCGCTATTCCGCTCTTCTTGACCGGGAATCGGGGAAACCACGCACATCGGCAGTCCGCAGGCGATTGCTTCGGAGGTTGTTATGCCGCCGGGCTTGCCTATGAAGATGTCGGACATTTTCATCAACTTGTGCATTTCATCGGTGTAACCCAGCACTTTAAATGTAGCTCTTCGACTATCGGTTAATTGTAAAATGCGCTGTTTCAGTTCGTCGTTGCGTCCGCAGATAACCACTGTTTGCGCGTCGCTATTCAAGTTGAGCAGTCGCTCCACCATGTATTCGGTAGGTCCTATGCCGAACGCGCCGGCCGACAACAACAGAATCGGTTTTTCCGGGTCCAATCCCAGTCGAAGCCGTTCTTCCGCACGGTTGACGGGCTGTAGGAAAACCGGGTCGATCGGTATGCCGGATACGGTGATTCTTTCGTTCGGAATCCCGAGCATTTCAAGATGCGCTTTGGTTTCATCGATAGCGACAAAATAACGATGGAACGAACGCGACAACCACATCGCATGAAAATCTAAATCGGTTACCACAATCGACAGGCGTGCTTGCAGCTGTTGTGTCGCAATCAGGTGCGAGATAATCCCGGCAGGCATGAAGTGAGTACAGACCGTGATATCCGGGTCGAACTCCCGGATAAATCGCACCAGCGGCTTGGTATTTAGCCGATCTATCATATGCCGCATCCTGTCTGTGTGCCACGGTTCGTCGCTGGTTTTATACCACCAACCGAGAAAGTTCGGCGCAGATCGGACTAGCGAGGTATAAAAACTGGAATAGAAATCCCGGAACAGTTTATTGGTATATTGCAATGCATCATTATTGATGACTTCGGCAACCCGGCCGTCAGCGGCAAAGGAAAGTTCCAAAGCTGCGGCAGCCTTGATGTGACCGGTTCCCGCTCCCGTCGACATAATTAAAACGCGTTTTTTCATCAGTCTATAACGAATCTGTTTGATTTGTTTGAACCCCGGGTGAGGTTGTCACATTTGTCCGGGGAACTTGTGCGGGGTGACTACAAGTGTGCTTTCTTAGAAGATTGTCACCGATCTATCCTTCTTTGCGCGTCATCCCGGTGATCCGGGATGGGCGATACAAATTGTGTAATATTTGTTGAGTGAACGAAAGTATAAAAAACACTTTTGGTTACGTCCGCGTGCAGTAATTCAGAATTGGGTTTAATCCTGATCATGACCATGTTTTTTGGCTAGCCAGGCCATTGCGACCGTTATAAACAGTCCAAATACGACGACAACGGTATGCACCGAGAACCCGGCGTCAATCATCAACGCGTAAGCTCCCAGCATTAATAAAATGCTAAGGTTTTCGTTGAAATTTTGCACGGCGATGGAGTGGCCCGACCCCATCAGTTGATGGCCTCTATGCTGAAGCAATGCATTCATGGGTATCAAGAAACTGCCCGCCAAAGCGCCAATAAATACCAGCATCAGCGCCGCAGGCCGCCAATCGGTTACTAATGACATGCCTAATACCACCAAGCCCATGGCTATGCCCAAAGGTAATACTTTTACTGCATGTTCCAAAGACACGGTCTTGGCCGCCACCACCGAACCGATCGCAAGGCCCACTGCAACTAATGCAGTCAATTGAGTTGCCTGCTCCAGATCGAGCTTTAGCGTTACCGCCGCCCAGGCGAGAATAATAAGGCGCAAGCTGGTGCCCGCTCCCCAAAACAGAGAGGTGACTGCGAGAGATACTTGACCCAGCGGGTCTTTCCAGAGTTGCAGGAAACCCCTCCAGAAATCCGCTATCAAAAATGCCGGGTTCCGCTTCGGTAAGGTATGTTCAATAGACAGCTTGGGAATATAACAATTAAGTATTGCTGCAATAATATAAAGACCGAAAATCACAAAAATCGCAAATTCGGGGGCGGTATCAATGCCTGCATTGAACTCAAGCGCTCCCAGTTGCTGAACAATTTGATCCTCAACGCGGTGACCGATCAATAATCCCCCGAATATAGCGCCCAAAATGATGGAGGCAACGGTGAGGCCTTCCATCCAGCCATTGGCCCATACTAATTTATCGCTTGGAAGATATTCGGTCAGAATGCCGTATTTAGCGGGTGAGTACAAAGCCGCGCCCACGCCGACAAAACCGTAAGCGAGGAGTGGATGCAAGCCCAATAACATGGCGGCGCAACCGACTACTTTGATGCCGTTACTAATGAACATGACCTGTCCTTTCGGCAGTGCATCGGAAAATGCGCCGACAAACGGGGCGAGTGCAATAAAGGAGAACACGAAAAATTGTTGTAAGACAGGCGTTTGCCAGGATGGAGCATCCAGGCTTTTGAGTAGCGCGATTGCGGCGAAAAGAAGTGCGTTATCCGCCAGCGATGAAAAGAACTGTGCTGCAAGAATGGTGTTAAAACCGCGATTCATAGATTATTTGCCCTGTGCGACTCTGTGGAAGCCAGAATCGTTGTACTAGAAAAAGTTAAAAGTTTATTTTATCAGCTACAAGCTTAAATCGGGGCAAGCGATAAGGCTTAATTGTTCGCCCTGATGCATAAAAGGGTAAGGCGGGTATTTACCGAAGAGGCAGGCCACTATCATATTTATCTATTCAACATTCATTTCCAGAGCTTCATTATGGGCGATAGTTGACTCAATCTTGTTCCACCTTACCAGTTCCAGTGTGCCATTAAAGTGTTCCACTATTGCAGTGCAACTTTCCACGAAATCCCCCGTGTTGATGTATAAAAATCCGTCTATCTCCTTAATTTCAGCGTGGTGTATATGTCCGCAAATAACGCCGTCAAGGTCTTGGTCTTTAAGGGTATTAACGATGCTTTCTTCATAATCGGAAATAAACTGAACCACATTCTTGACTTTAAATTTGACAAAGGCAGCAAGAGAGAAGTTTGACTGCATGCCAAACCAGCGCCTGAACATTCGTAACAAGCGGTTAATTTCAATCAAAAAATCATAGCCATCGCTGCCTAATTTGGCAAGCCACTTGTGGCATTTGGCAATGGTGTCGTATTCGTCGCCATGAACGACCAGAAAGTGTTTTCCGGCGGAGGTGACATGCACATCTGAATTTTTAACGATGATGTCGCCAAAGACATAATTATCGTAATGCCTGACATTTTCGTCATGATTGCCGGGTATATAGATGACCTGGGTACCGTGTCTGGCTTTACGCAGGACTTTCTGAATCACTGTATTATGATCTCTGGGCCAGTACATTTTTTTGGAAAGCGACCAGAAATCGATAATATCGCCGACCAGGTAAAGTTTTTCGCTCTCATTATACTTGAGAAAATCGAGTAAAACGTCGGCTCTGCATTGAGTGGAACCCAGATGCAGGTCGGAAATCCAGATGGTTCGATAGGTGATGTTATTCATAATCAAACTTTTAGTAGTGTATTGCTAAGCAAGGTAGGTTATGTCGATGACCGCCCGGAAAAGGTCGCCCAAGAAAAATATACATTATTTGAATGGTAACAGACGCAAGTGAAAGTTATGTTACAAGCTGGTGAATTGACTGTTTGAGCGATGAAATAAATTTCAAGGTTCAGCTTAGCAATGTGGAAGAGCGGTTTACGGCTGATGAATAACGGGATTTTTTAAGGCGGATGCGGTTGCCGGCAGATTAAGTGTGGCAGTCCAAATCGATTTTGAGGCTGAAATGATTCTGAAAAAAGAACTGACACGCTCGGCAATCGTTGCGGTTATTACAGTCGTTTTGCCTGTGTTAAAACAATAATTTTTAGCCGAATAGTGATTGATTATTCTGTTGCTTTTACACAAAAAAGCATAAGAGACTGTTAAAATTCATCTGTTTGTTTAGCTGCATATAATGCCAATAATAAGCGCCTTCTTAGCTGTTAAAGTCGATATTGAATGGGCTGTTGTGAATTCACAACGGGTAGGCAAGGTACTGAAAAACTGTAACTTTTCTTTAGTTGATTAATAATTAAATCACTTGTTTTGCTTATTTAACGGGAGGATTATTAGCACTCGAATTAAACAAATATCGGGTAACGAATAATGAAAATTATCACTGTAATAGTTTTGCTGGCTTCTTTTTTTGCAATAGCCGGCGCTGCTTTTTTCCAGCTTTTTGTTTTACTAACAAGCAGTCTGTTTTTTCATCAAAATTATAAGCGGCATATCTCACGGCAAGGTTAAGTTCATGGGGAGAAGTTCGTTTGCATTTTGATGTCGGGCATCTCACATTGAACAAGTCATTCAAAGCCGGCCGACAGAAGCGATTATAGGGTTAGTCCAGCAAATTGACCTGAACATCCATGCTGTTCAAAATGCAACCCAAGCCGAATTGATGAAATATAGAAACATCGGCAGCATCGCGCCCAACCGCAATAATCACTCTGCCGCCGCGTAAATCACTCTGGGTGGGATCGAAAGAATACCATCGACCGCCGACATAGGCCTCAAACCAGGCATGCAAGTCCATCGGTTCAAGCTGATACAAATACCCCACCACCAGACGCGCAGGTATGCTGATGCTTCGGCATAAGGTAATGGCCAGTTGTGCAAGATCTCTGCATACGCCATAGCCGCGGTTATGAACTTCAATCGCCGATAACGGAGAGTCGCTGGAGCCGGGGATATAGCGGATGGAGTTACGAACCCACTCATTGATCTTGCTGACCTGATCGTAACCCGGCAGTGCATCGTTAACCACCTCTCTGGCAAGATCGCCAAACCGGTCCGATTCGCAATAGCGGCTGGGCAACAGGTAGGGCAATATTTGATGAGGCAAATTCTGGATTTCAATAAAATCAGCGCCAGGTGCACTATCAATATGTTCAGTTGTGACTGCCTCGAAAAAGGTACGAATAATAAATTCTCCGAGCGGCGCAATCAGGCGCTGACAGGCATTGCGGTAATTATCGTTACTCTCGATTATCGGCACTTCAGGCTCAACAATATAACTGGATGTCGTAATCCATTGCTGTGCGCCGTTCAATGGGCGTAACATTAAAATTAAGGCTGTTGGGGCGTCTATCTGGAAATGAAGATCACAACTAACGCCTAACTTCATATTGGTTTTACTCTTAAAAAATAGCCGTTTATTGCTGTTGTGAACGATGCGTTTACTCGCATAAAACTCCTACCGATTGAATCTGGCTATATGCGTGCCCCAGCCATATTTTAACACGTTGCCTCTCCAATAAACCCAAGGCGTTCAAGTTTTCAGTATCCTTGTTTTTTGCCGCCCAAAAACTGGAGCTGTTGCCGTCAATCTTGGTCATTACCGGTGAATGAAGCCGTTTTAATGTCATCAACTTGGCATTCAACGCCAGTGCATGTTCTTTAAGACCTGACGATTCAAAAATAGCAAAGCTGTCATCGCGAAGCTGGTTCTGTACCAGTATGTAATTCAAACGTGAGCCGTATTGATCGAGCAGTTTGCCAAGCAAATCCACGCAATCTTTGCCGGAGTCCATCACATTCCAGTAATACAGAGTAATTCCTAGCTCCTCTGTCAGTTCCAGCACGCCGGATTCATCTATCCATTTCGCCAGCGGATGATGGGTCTGGGCGGCAAGATCAACCAGAATGTGCTGTCCGGGGTTCGCTAACGCAGTCTCCACAATAGTATCCAGACTTTGGTAATCATCAATGATGGTAGGCGATGAATAGTCGGTATAAAAACGTAATAAGGAACCATGCGAACGGTCCGTATCAAAACCGATAAACGGTATTTCGTGGTCTATCATGTATTGAGCCAGCACACGTGCTACAACAGATTTGCCTACACCGCCTTTTTCGCCGCCGATAAAATGAATTGCGCTCATTGTTTCTCCATTAAATTAAAGTTTCAGGTTTAGAGTTTTGAATCCGGAATATTAATTCAAGCCGTAACCGGACTCTATACGTTCGATAATGCTTATTCAGTCAGCAGAAAGCAATAATCAAACCAACAGCCGATTTATGGATAGTCGTCATCCGGTACATGCAGTGCAGTACCGGATGACCGCTTGAAAAATGCATTGTTATGAATCGATTCACAATATTCTTGGGCATTTTTAGTGCAAGAAACAAGTTTCTATTTCAAATTGGTGCAAATTCTTGCGATGACATGCGGCCGTGTTGATTATTCACAGTCAGCGTTTTAAACAGTGGCGCAGGATAAGCAGCATGAGTCGATGTAACTGTAAAGAACATTAAGCTATTCTCTATGGATTGGCGCATTAATTGCTGATTATTATCGATTCCAACGGATTATGGCCGCGCCTTTACACAGTTGATCGGCTATCCTAAGAGTCTTTTTCTAAAATAATACATTCGTTGAATATGAAACCGACTCAACACGACAAACTAGACACTTATTTCCAGCAAGTACAGGATATTATTCTGAGTCGCCAGGATTGGGTGACCGGTTTATTACCGGCCAGTACCGCTGTCAATATACACGGCAATTATACCGATGCCTGGGTCAGGGATAATGTTTACAGTATTCTTTCGGCATGGGGCCTGGCACTTGCTTACCGCCGCGTTGAAGAACAAAACGGACGTACTTATTTACTGGAGCAAAGCGTCGTCAAGCTGATGCGCGGACTGTTGACGGCGATGATGCGCCAAGCGGCCAAAGTCGAGAAATTCAAGCAGTCGCAGAATCCGCTCGATGCCTTGCATGCCAAATACGATACGAAAAGCGGCACCGTGGTGGTCGGCGATCATGAATGGGGACATTTGCAACTGGATGCCACGTCTTTATTCCTGTTGATGCTGGCGCAAATGACGGCATCCGGCTTACGTATTGTATTTACCATAGACGAAGTCAATTTTGTACAAAACCTGGTGCACTATATCAGCCGGACCTACCGTACACCTGACTACGGTATCTGGGAGCGCGGCCACAAAACCAATCATGGTATCGCCGAGTTGAACGCCAGTTCAATCGGTATGGCAAAAGCGGCGCTGGAAGCGCTGTCCGGTTTTAACCTGTTCGGCAAGGACGGCGGGCAAGCGTCTGTGGTTCATGTGATTAGCGACGACATCGCCAGGACGCGGATTACACTGGAATCGCTGTTACCCAGGGAATCCATTTCTAAAGAAGCCGATTCTGCCGTGCTGAGTATTACCGGATTCCCGGCTTTCGCAGTTGATAATCAGCTGATTCGGGCAAAAACGGAAGCGATTATTTGCGAAAAACTCGAAGGCCGATACGGCTGCAAACGTTTTTTGCTGGATGGACACCAAACCGCCATAGAAGATAGCCAACGCCTCCATTACGATCCGCATGAATTAAAACAGTTCATGGATATCGAATGCGAATGGCCGTTATTTTTTACCTATTTATTGCTTAACAACTTGTTCACAGGCAATAGCGAAGCCGCCTTGCATTATCGGACTAAACTGGAAAATTTGCTGGTTGAGCAAGATGGCCGCCACTTATTGCCGGAACTTTATAGTGTCCCGAAAGAGTTAATTGAAGCGGAAAAAGCCAATGCGCATAGCCAGCAACGTATACCGAATGAAAATATACCGTTGGTTTGGGCGCAAAGTCTTTTTATGCTGGGCAGTCTTATTCAGGATGGTTTGCTTGCAATTGAGGATGTCGACCCTTTAGGCCGACACAAAGTTGCTAAACAGGCTCAGGACTGCGCTGTGCAAATTCAGTTGCTTGCTCAGGATGAAGCGGTACAAAACAGCTTGATGAAATACGGCATTCGCACTCAAACCCTCGCTGCAATAGCGCCTATCCAAATCAGGGAGGCCAATGAACTTGCCGATGCCTACACGCATGTGGGCAGAAATGATCGTATCGGTTTAACAGGCAGGCCGTTGAGGCAATTGCGGACGCTGGCAACATCCAAGATGTATATACTGGCAGGGGAACGCCTGGTTTTTCTGCCGCAATGCCTTAGTCAAAAAGGCTTTTATTTGGCGATGGACAACCGTATGCTGATTCAGCGTCTACGGCTGGAACTGGCCTATATCTATAAGCATTGGGACAGGCCCGGTAATCCTCTGGTGGTTATGACGATCAAGCAGAATATGTTGGGCAGTTATGATCGTGAAATCCTGATTGAATTCATCAAAGAACTGCAACAAGGTTCTACTCTTGGCGTTCCGGTACAACTCGGGACTCTTTTCGAGTTCGCAGAAACGTCAAGCCATGAGAAAATTAACTACTTGCATGACTTTCAATTTTCCAAAGCTTCCTGGGAAGACGCTGAGCGGCCTTTTTTTCAGGTATTGCCGATAGATACCACCCCGTCAGCACCCGTGGATACCTATACAGTGACGGAGTGGGCAATCAGCGCCGATGAAGTACTGATCGAGCAGCTGAAAACCAATGCCAATCTTTACGCACAACTTGAGATATTAAGTTTACTGAGCCTTCGTCGCGGCCTGGATTACGATACCGGATTATCGGCGATGGATGGAACTACCGGTTATGTGCGTGACTTGCTGGAAGAAATCTATGAGCGGGCAGGGGATCGACATGCCTGGTACATTGTCAGGCGCTGTGCCGGTTTACTGGGTAAATACGACATCAACCTTGAACAGGCGGCTACCGATATACTGGTTCGGCAACATGCGCTGACATTAGGTCGCGCTTACAGCGGCAGGGCGACCTTGATGCGCCCCGCCGATTCTTCGGAAATTTTGCAGATTATTCGAACCTACAATAATAATGATGCCAGTGAACATATCATTATCCAGGAATTGATCATTTATTTGGGCATGTTAATTAAGTCTGATCCGCGATTATTCACTGATATGCACACGGTGCGAGTGGGGCATATCCTGCAATTGCTTGTGGCCAGACAAAAACGCGAATCAGATTGCAGTACATTGGATCAGGCTTTTAATGAGATTCTTTCTTTGCCGCCTTATCAATTATTTGGAAAAGTCAAAGAAACGCTGGAGGACTACGGCAATACGGAAGATCAATTGGGACTAGCCGAAACGCTGCACTATGAGGGTGATTGCCGGGAATTTACCAGTGCGCGCTTTGCAAAAAATATGGATCCGACAGATCGAGGAGAAATTGTCGACTGGTATCAATGGCGCGAACAGCAAGGTAGCGTCGGCAGAGAAAATAATGCTTTTTTTACCAGTGTATGGGATATCCTGCACCATTGTAAAGGCTTGACGATTGGCGACAAACTCAATAGTAAAAACCGGCTGGATAGTGAAGATACCCTGTCGCAATCGACCGCCGGCGAGCAAAGTTTCAAGTTGCACGTCAGCCACTTGCTTAACAAAATTCAGGCTCCGGTTTATCGCCAATTAACAGTAGAAGCGCTAAAAGCAATCGCATCTATTTTTCATGAAAACGCATCGTTACATATTGACGATACCTTGTTAACGGATATTATTATCGGTCATGCTGTAAGAATCAGCTGGTTGCAATCGCATCCTGAATGTAAAGACAATTACGATGAGTGCGTATCGTCAGCATGGCAGGGATTTTACCGATTACCGCCGCACAGAGTTGCTAACAGCATTCTGGATGCTTTGATACATCTGCTTAACAATAACGAGAGGGGAACATTGTGATACTAGCCGGAGATATAGGCGGAACGAAGACGGTATTATCTATTTTTACCAGAGATGCCAACGATTCGCTGACCTGCTTGCAGGAACAAACCTACTCAAGCCAGCTATTCCCGAAATTTGATGACATTTTGACCGCCTTTTTACCCGCCGACGTTTATATCAAGGCCGCATGTTTTGGCGTTGCCGGTCCTGTCGTCAATCAACGCTGCCAGACCACTAATCTGCCGTGGCTATTGGATGGGGAAGAGCTGAAAATAAAATTAGGCACGTCTAAAGTAAGGCTTTTGAATGATCTGGAAGCTATGGCGCTGGGTATGCTGTACCTGCCCGAACACGATTTGGTCGAGTTAAACCCCAATGCGCAAGTTCAGTCAGGCAATATCGCAGTTATAGCGGCCGGCACAGGCTTGGGCGAGGCCATCCTTTATTGGGATGGCAACAAACACTATCCTATAGCTACCGAAGGCGGTCACAGTGATTTAGCCGCTCAAAATGCCCAGCAGGATCAGCTATTGGCGTATCTTAGAAAAAGTTATCCTGATCATGTCAGTTGCGAACGTATCCTATCCGGCATCGGTTTTAGCCATCTGTATGATTTTCTCTGCGAGCAGGGATTTGCTCGGCCTTGCGCTGATATTCCGGATATTCATAGCGGCGTTGACAGAAATGCGGTTATTTCCGGACTGGGCGTTTCCGGCGAAGATCCTTTATGTGTGGAAGTAGTGAGGCTTTTTGTTGAACTCTATGGGGCCGAAACGAGCAACCTGGCATTAAAGTCGCTTGCCACGGGCGGGATATTTATCGGCGGGGGCATAGGCCCAAAAATATTACCTGCTCTACAGGACGGTAACTTTATCCGCGCATTTAAGGCTAAAGGCCGTTTTTTGCCTTTGCTCGATAAAATTTCGGTGAAATTGTCGTTAAATCCACGCACACCGTTAATCGGTGCCATTAACTATTTTGACCTTTGAAGATTGTTAATTCCAGCAGTGCTGCAACGTAGGGTGTGTGCCGTGCGTGCCTTCAGGCTATAAGGCGCGCACGGCACACCCTACGTCAGATTTCCCTGTTGCTGCAAGCCCCCGCCTGCTTTTTTCAATCTACAAATCAACCCGCATAGTTCGCACTGCCTTTTTATTAAGGCCGGGCAGGCTGGCTATTGCTTCACGAAGCTTGTTTTCCCAACTCCGCCTGAGTTGCAGCAAATAATCATCATCGTCATCAAAGCAATAATACTCATCAAAGCTGAAACTGTTTTTGCGAAAAATCAACATTTCTACAGGTGGCCCGACACTGGCGTTACTGCGGATGGTCGAGTCCATCGATACCAGGCAGCAGCGCGCGGCTTCGTCGATAGAGGTGTTCAATTTAAGAAAACGGTCCAATATCGGTTTGCCGTATTTACTCTCACCGATTTGTAAAAACGGTGTATTGGCCGAACTGGTTATGCTATTGCCTTCCGCGTAAACCATATAAGCGCCGTGCGGGTCATCGCCGATTTGACCGGCTAAAATAAAACTGGCCGAGGGATTAAAGGCCGATTGCCCTTCAGAATTGATATGTTGTTTTTGTTTTTCGACACTGACATGGCCCAAGTAGGCGGCCGCCTCGGATAAACACTCCACATTATTGAGATTGACACCGGCATTCTTGACTTTATCGCGATGCAGCTGCTCTAAAACGGCTTGAGTGGTAGCAAGATTACCGGCGCACAGTAAAACAATCTTGCGATCATCATTAGTTTTAAATGCATGCATTTTGCCGTAAGTACTGACGTTATCAATACCGGCATTGGTCCTTGAGTCAGAAACCAGAATAAGTCCTTCATCTATAGAAGCTGCAATACAATAAGTCATAAAAAACGTTCAGTTGTTGTGTTTAAAGATACTTTTAGACCATTATCCGATAAAGCAGCGCCAACGTCCATGCTGCTCAGAGACTCTTTGTGCTCAGACAATGTCGACAGAGATATTATGTTATTCCAATCTAAGTACATCCACCGACACCGACAAGGTATGCTGACCGCCACCAAAGGCAATGCCCTTTAGCGGAGTGACATCCGTGTAGTCCCGGCCCCAGGCCAATGTGATATGTTGATCAAACGGCACATTATTATTAGTAGGATCAAACTCCAGCCAACCTGTACCCGGTACATACACTGAAAACCAGGCATGTGAAGCATCGGCTCCTACCAAGCGCTGCTTGCCCGGTATGGGCTGTGTTTCGACATAGCCGCTGACGTAACGCGCAGCAATGCCAAAGGAACGTAAGCAACCAATCGCCAAGTGGGCAAAATCCTGACAAACGCCGCGACGAAATTGAAGCACGTCAGATAACGGCGTTGCAATCGTGGTACTGCTCGGATCGTAAGTAAAATCGGTATGGATCCGCTGCATTAAATCGGTCACGACCTGCACCAGCGGCCGATTGGGCAAAAATGAACTTTGCGCATAATCAGCCAGTTCGGCATTAGTAATGACCATCGGTGAATCCAGCACAAACAGTTTGGCATCCAATAGCTCATCATACTGGTTTTGCTGCTGGCTTTGCGATGGTGATTGCGATTGTACCTGTACTTGTCCGGGGCCTCCTTGCAATTGGTCTCGCACTTGCTCCCAGGTTATTAAATTAGCCGGATCGTCACGACTTTGCTTGGGGAATATCGTGACCTCGCTGATTGCGGTGACCATCAAGCGTTGATGCGCCTGTTGTATCGCGAAATAAGCGATGCGATTGCCGAAATAATCCATGCGTTCGCTAAAATCGCTAGGTTCCGGGGTAATGTCAAAACGACTGCTATGACATTGCTGGCGCCAGAAATCGCGGGGTTGCAATCTCGCTTCATTCTGGCACAGGCCGACTAACTGACTGTATTGGTAGAGTGTGCTGTGAGTAATGCGAAATTTCACAGATCATCCTCCGGTTGTGTCGGAGTCATTAATTGAGGCACCTGAGAGTGGCTGAAATAGGCTTGCGCCAGCACTTCATAAAGCTGCCATAACTGCTCCGTCATCGCCGACAAAACGCTTTCAAGCTCAGTGTAAACGCCGACATCGTCATCGACTTTAACCAACTCAGCTACTTTAACCAGGCGTAAGTCGGTGTAGGCCCTGAGTATTAAGCGTTCTTCTTCACTCAACTGTCCTTTTCCGCGTTCTCTTGGCAATGCGTTGATATGACTGGACAACTGATGTAATTGATAAGCCAGCGAACGTGGATGGGTTTCATCCATCAGCAATAATTCCAGCACCATCGGCAATTTGATAAATGAGCGGTAGCGGCGACGGTAAATACTCAAACTGTCAGTCGAAATCAATACGGCCTCCAGCAACTGGTTTTGCAGTGCCGATTCATGACGCTGCACCACCGTGGCGCGCAGCAGCGAAATCAATGTCAGCGCATGTTCCAAACGGCGGCCGCTATCGAGCATCAACCAGCCGGCTTCACGGGTCATGCTCTCTGTAGTCAAGCCAATAAAGGCGACAAAGCCGGTAATTAAATCGTCCAGGGATTTTTGCAGTTGGTCCAGGTCGCAATGACCATGTACGACGCGTTGTTGCCAGCGTCGTTGAATATTATCGACGCAACGCCAGGTATCCTGTGACCAAACATCGCGAATACTGAAAGCGGTTTGTGCAAACGCTTGAATATTGGCCGCCAACGTACCGGAGCGATGGACATTTTTGGCCAAGGCCATTAATTCACTTTGAGGCTCTTCCAATACCGACGTGTTACTGGTAACAAACCCCGGATAAGTGCCGGTTACCTGAGTCAGGGCGCTCAATAATACAGTGAGGCATTGGCTGTCGAGCGGGTCTCCGAGTTCACGGGCTTCGGTTAATTTGAGTAATATCAAGCGCATCAAGCGAGTAGGCGCTTTGATGCGCTCCAGGTAGCGTCCGACCCAAAACAGGTTATTCGCAGCGCGGCTGGTTAACGGTTCGGTATCTGCAGACAGGATCACGTCCTGGCCGGGCTGAAACCACAAACTGACCTGTTTGTCCGGCTCATCAGTCAATACCCAGGTGTCTTTACTGATTCCGCCCGCCTGATTCGAAACGATAAAATCGTCCTGTTGAGGAGCGATCCGGGTAAGTCCACCGGGCATCACTTGATAATCATTGCCACTGGCAACCACAAAGCTCCGCAGTACCGCAAATCTCGGCTCAATATGGCGATCGATAAATGAAGGGACCGTAGAAAAACTGATATGTTCCTGGCCGACATAACAATGCGGCTTGGCGATAATGGCGGCCCGTAACAATTCCTTTTCCTTGGCACTGAGTAGAGCGCCGAACAGGGTGTAGTTTCCCGCACTGCGGTTGATCGGTTTAATGACCAGCCGGTCAAGATTTTGTAGTACAAAATCCCGTTCACGACGCTGACCGCACCACCAGGTGGCAACCGAAGGCAGCATCAGCTCCTGGTTTAAAAAATATCGCGAAAGCCGGGGTAAAAACGGCAATAGTCCCGGATTTTCCAGGACACTGCTGCCCAACGGATTGGCTATCGCGACATTGTTCCGGCGCACGGCTTCGAGTAATCCGGCAACGCCCAGCCTGGAGGAACTGCGTAATTCCAGCGGATCGCAGAATGAATCATCAACACGGCGCAAAATAACGTCGACCGGTTGCAGACCGTCCAGCGATTTAAGCCAGACCCGGCCGTCGCGTACCGTCAGGTCGTCGCCTTGTACCAGCGAGAAACCGAGGTAAGACGATAAATAAGCGTGTTCAAAATAGGTTTCGTTAAGGGACCCCGGCGTCAGTATCACAATCCGCGGATCTTCCTTGTTATGCGGCGCAATATCGGCCAGCCCCTTGCGCAAGGCCTTAAAAAAACCGGAAAGCCGGCTCACGTGGGTTTCCCGGAAAATGTCCGGCAGCACTCGCCTCAGCACAGTGCGGTTTTCCAACGCATAGCCGGCGCCGGAAGGCGCCTGGGTGCGGTCATCCAGTACCCACATGCGGTTATTATGGCCGCGGGCAAGGTTAGCCGCGTAAAAGGTCAGTTGGCGTTCCAGATCGGGCAGGGCGCCTACACAAGGATGTAAAAAACCGTCGTGCGCCAACACCAGTTCACTGGGCAACAGGCCTTTTTTCAGCAGCCGCTGTTCGCCGTAAATGTCTTTTAGAATCAGGTTAAGCAGTTCAGCCCGTTGTTTAAGGCCTGCTTCAATAAGCAGCCAATCATCACTGCTGATCAGTAGCGGAATAGGGTCGAGCCGCCACGGCCGGGCAAGCTTTTGCGCATCACCGTAAACATTGTAGGTTACGCCGTTTTCTCTTAGCAGACGCTGGGCTTCGCGACGCCGCAACTCAAGTTGTTCGCTGCCCAGCGTTGAAATGGAGTCCATAAAGCGCTTCCAGTAAGGCAGCACTTTATGTTCTTTGGCGACCATTTCATCGTAAACGCCAAGTTTGGTAGCGTAAAACTGCGCGCCAATATTGCCGGTTGATTCGTTCAAATTGCGACCTTATTCTTCAACTATCGACAGCATCAAGGCCGTTGATCAATTTCTTGATAGTGGCGCAATGGCTCACCGACATAGATTTGGCGAGGGCGGGTAATAATCACTTGCTCACCGTGCAGCATTTCCCGCCAGTGCGCCATCCAGCCGGGCATCCGGCCGATAGCAAATAACACGGTATACATGTTGGTGGGTATGCCCGCGGCGCGGAGAATCAACCCGGAATAAAAATCGACATTGGGATACAGTTTACGGGAAATGAAATAGTCGTCTTTTAACGCAATTTCTTCCAGTTTACGGGCAATATCGAATAAAGGATCGCTCACTCCGGCTTTGGCGAATAATTTATCGCATTGTCTTTTTAATACCATCGCGCGCGGGTCGAAATTCTTATACACACGGTGGCCGAAGCCCATCAGTCTGCTTGACGAGTTTTTGTCTTTTGCCTGATTGATAAATTCGGTACCGTCACCGCCGTCGGCATGTATTTGTTCAAGCATCTGTATCACTTGCTGGTTGGCTCCGCCATGACGCGGTCCCCAAAGCGCGGAAATGCCTGCCGAAGCGACCGCATATACGTTCGCCATACTGGAGCCTGCGGTGCGCACCGAAGAGGTGCTGCAATTTTGCTCATGGTCGGCATGCAGGATCAGGAACATATCGATGGCTCTGACGATATCTTCATCCAATTGGTAATCGCGCACCGGCGATGAAAACATCATGTTCAGGAAGTTACGCACATACTTAAGCTTGTAGGACGGATAAATCAGCGGTTCGCCAATCGATTTTTTATAAGAGAAGGCCGCGATAGTACGTACCTGGGAGATCAGATTGATCACGATTTGCTGTTCTGTCGCAGCATCGAGCCGGTCGGGAATCGGGTAGAACGTGGATAATGACGCCACCATGGTCGCCAAAATGCCCATCGGGTGTGAGCCGCGCGGAAAACCGTTGAAAAAATGATGCATGTCTTCATGGATAATCGAAGACTCATTAAGACTGGTTGAAAAGTCCAATAATTGCCGACTGTTAGGCAGTTCGCCGTTCAGCAATAGATAGGCTACTTCAACGAAGCGTGAATGTTCGGCTAATTCTTCAATAGGATAACCGCGATAACGGAGTATGCCTTTATCACCGTCAATGTAAGTAATTGCGCTTTCACAGCTGGCGGTATTGCCATAGCCTTCATCCAGGGTCACATAACTGCTTTGACTACGCAACTTGGAAATGTCGATGGCTTTTTCACCTTCAATCCCTATTAATGTGGGTAATGAGTAACTTTTATCCTCCAGTGTCAAGATGGCCGGGGGTAGTTGTTTTAATTTATCGGTCATTTGAATCAATCTCCAAAGCTGATGGCTCGACCATCATTTAATTTTATTTAGCCGCATAAGGTACTTTACGCGGCTGATGGCATGATCAGAACTTGATTTTGTTGTCGCTCATGTTTTAGAAAATCAGCGCACTCCGGCTTTACCCGCCTTTGTGCCGCAAGTCCATTGTAAACGGATATTCGTGATTTAGCTCCTCTACAGGCGGTGCCATCGGTCTTGGCATGGTTTCATTGACGCTGAATTTTCCCAATACTTGTTGATCGGATGCAGCAGCAGTCGGCATTATCATCGGCGGCCGCGCAATAATGTCGGGCGTGTGGCCGAAATCCCAAAAACGGGTGACCCGCCGTGCCTCGGCTTCGTAGCTATTGACCGGGAATGCGTCGTAGCTGCGGCCGCCGGGATGAGCGACATGATAAGTACATCCGCCGACCGAATGCCCGTTCCAGGTATCGATCACATCAATCACCAACGGCACATGCGGGCTGATAGTCGGATGCAACGCTGATGGCGGCTGCCAGGCGCGATAACGCACGCCGGCAACATATTCGCCTTTGCGGCCGGTGTTGCGTAACGGCAAGCGCCTGCCGTTACAGGTCAACACATAACGGCCCTCGGTAAAGCCGGTCACTTTGATTTGGACGCGTTCTACCGAGGAGTCCACATAACGCGCGGTGCCGGTGCTGCTGACTTCTTCGCCCAATACATGCCAAGGTTCGATCGCAAAACGCATTTCCAGGTCGATACCGTCTATCAGCGTATTGCCGTATCGCGGAAAGCGGAATTCAAAAAACGGTTCCAGCCATTCCAGTTCAAAGCCGTATCCGGCCCGTTGCAAATCTTTAGCGACCTGTTTCATATCTTCGCGGACATAGTGCGGCAGCATGAAACGGTCATGTAACTCCGTACCCCAACGGATTAAATCGTGTTTGTAAGGCTTACGCCAAAACCAGGCAATCAGCGAACGCAATAGTAAGGTTTGTACCAATGACATCCGGGCATGCGGCGGCATTTCAAAGGCGCGCAATTCCAGAATACCCAAGCGCCCGGTCGAACTATCCGGCGAATACAGTTTATCTATGCAAAACTCGGACCGATGGGTGTTGCCGGTAATGTCGGTCAGCAAATGCCGCAACAAACGATCCACCAGCCATGGGGCCGGCGCCTCGCCTTCCGGCATTTGCTGGAAGGCGATTTCCAGTTCATAAAGCTTTTCGTCCCGGCCTTCATCAACCCGTGGCGCTTGGCTGGTCGGGCCGATAAACATGCCGGAAAACAAATACGACAAGCCTGGATGATGCTGCCAGTAAGTGACCAGACTGCGCAATAAATCCGGACGGCGCAATAGCGGACTGTCGGTCGGCGTCTCGGCACCCATAGTGATATGGTTACCGCCGCCGGTTCCGGTATGGCGGCCATCGAGCATGAATTTTTCCGTGCCCAACCTGACTTGGTGAGCGTGTTCGTAAAGAACGGTGGTTTTGTCGACCAGCTCTTGCCAGCTTTTCGATGGATGAATGTTAACTTCAATCACGCCGGGATCGGGCGTTACCATCAATCGCTCTATGCGGTAGTCCCGCGGCGGTTCATAACCTTCCAACACCACCGGAATCGACAGGTTTTCCGCGGTGGCTTCAATAGCGGCGATCAGTTCCAAGTAATGTTCCAGCGAAGTCAGCGGCGGCAGGAATATATGCACGCGGCCATCGCGGGCTTCGACGCAAACTGCGGTATGAGGCACTTCCACCTCAATGGCTTGATCATCGCCTGCGTCTTGCTCGGTAAGTTCGGGATGAGCCTTGAGTTTTTTCTCGATACGGCTGTAACGGCGCGTGACTTCGCCGTAATAATCGCCGAGTTCAGGTAGCGTCTCAAACAGGCTCTGCTCTTCCTGGGTATCGCGTTTGTCCGGGGCAACCCAGGGTAAACTGGCTAATGGCAAGCGCATGCCCATCGGCGAATTGCCGGGAATCAAGAACATCTGCCCACGGCGAAAATCCCACGGGCCGCTTTGCCATTTTTCATTCGTCCAGTCCCATTTAATGGGCAGCGTAAATCCTACGGCTTTGCCTAAATCGGCATCCAGCAACTGAGCCAAGGTTTTACGTTCAATCGACTCTTTCAGGTTGGCTTTTAACGGATCGATATTTTCCGGCAGCGAACCTTCCTGCCAGAGATAATAAAAACTGTCTTCAAAAGCCGTCTTGATATAGCGCGGTTGCAAGCCTAATCGTAAGGTAAGTTGCTTGATAACAGACTCGGCTTGTTCAACGGTATGACCGTAATCTTTGTTAATGTCGGCCAGCAGCGCCGGATTGCGCCAAACCGGTACATTGTCTTTACGCCAGAAGATACCGTATTGCCAGCGCGGCAACGCTTCGCCGGGATACCATTTGCCCTGTCCGTAATGCAGCATTGCGCCTTTGGCAAATTCATCGCGCAAACGCTTGGTCAGCGCATTGGCCCGCTCGCGTTTGTGCGGGCCGTCGGCATCGACATTCCATTCCGCACCTTCCATGTCGTCGACGGATACAAAGGTCGGCTCGCCGCCCATGGTCAAGCGCACATCATCAACCAGCAATTGCCGGTCGACCTGCTGACCCAGTGCGTCGATGCGATACCATTGCTCATCGGTATAAGGTTTGGTGACGCGCGGGTCTTCATGCAAACGCAAGACCGTGTTGCTAAATTCAAATTCCACTTCGCATTTATCGGTGCCGCCGGTGACCGGAGCGGCGCTGGCTGGATCGGGTGTGCAAGCCAGAGGGATGTGTCCTTCTCCGGCCAATAAACCGGAGGTCGGATCAAGCCCTATCCAACCGGCTCCGGGGATATAAACTTCAGTCCAGGCATGTAAGTCGGTGAAATCATGCTCCGGCCCGGATGGACCGTCCAGCGATTTGACGTCGGCAGTCAGTTGCACCAGATAACCGGATACAAATCGCGCCGCCAGTCCTAAATGACGGAGTATTTGCACCAGCAACCACGCTGAATCCCGGCACGAACCGCTGAGTTTGGTCAGCGTCTCCTCACAGCTTTGGATGCCGACTTCCATGCGGATGTTATAGCCGACCGTTTGAAAAACCTTGCGATTAACGTCAACCAGAAAGTCGTTGATATTACGTTTATCAAGACTAAAGTCGGCCAGCCATTGCTTCAGCAAGGGACCTTGTTCAGCCGTTTCCAGGTAAGGCTGCAATTCTTTCAGCAATAGCGCATCGTATTTAAACGGATAATGCTCCGCATACTCTTCGACAAAGAAATCAAACGGATTGATTACCGTCATATCGGCAATGACTTCAACTTCAACGCTGAGTTTTGAGCATTTTTCCGGAAACACTACCCGCGCCAGAATGTTACCGAACGGGTCTTGTTGCCAGTTGATAAAATGGTTTTCAGGCTCAATGCGCAAGCTATAGCCTTTAATCGGTGTTCGGCTATGTACGGCCGGACGCAACCTGAAAACATGGGGCGACAGGGATACCGATCTATCAAAGCTGTATACAGTTTTGTGACGGACAGCTACTCGAATGGTCATGATGATTTTTTCCTATTGCCGAAGTATTAGCGTTACAAAAGTCTATTAAGGTGGATCATTAAACCCGGGCGGGTTTTTGGGCTTCGGTTTGCATCCGCAATAATTCCTCCTCGATACCCGCCGCATGAGTCAGTTCCGCGACATTATCCTTGGTGAAGAAGCCTTGAAAGCCGCCAAAGCGCTGCACATACTCAATAATCAATGAAGAATGCTCGGAAGCGCTGGAAAAAATCTGCTTTAAACCTTCGTCTTTGGAACCTACGACATCCAGCAAAAAGCTTTTGCCTTGCTCACTGATCGCCTTGACGACAAAGTCGATATTTTCTATGCCGTGCTGATTGCCGTCTTTAACCGCCAGTGCAATATGGTGCAGACGCGGTCCATAATTGCGCACAAAGTTTTCAGTCGGGGAGGGGAAAATTTTGAAATGATTGACAAAATAAGGGGTGTTATTGGCGGTAAATACTTTAGCCGGGCTGTGCATCTCATCCGTATAGTGGATGCTTTTGGTGACGTTGGTCGATGAATTCTGATCGACGATATCAAACGAACCCCAATAGTAATAGCTGGATAATGACAGCCATTCCAAAATCGCCACTTCCCTGTTTTGACTGTAAATACGCGTCGCCAAATGATCCACCGGTAGGATCAGGCCGTCTATGCCTAATGCTGTTTGCCGTTGCTTGGCAGTTTCGCAGGCTTGTTGGGCATCACTGCGGATACTGCTGACGCCCAATGCATAAATACGCGGCTCATCCGGTTTACGTTCCAAATAGGCGACGATGTTGTGGGTGTACGGCGAAGGTTTGGTGATGGCCAGGTTGCCCGGCAGCTCCAGCTTACGGACATCATCTTCGGAAAAAAACAAAAAGCCCCTGCGCTGCTGCAGCTTAACCACTTCATGCCGGTTGGTTACCCTCAAAATCTCACCCATGTAGCGGCTGTGCGGTTTGCTTGAACCAATAGGGAATACTTCGTTCAGGCTGCGAAAAATGCCTTTGGTATCATCATTTTTCACTTCACGGATAATCAGGTCCGGGGCCGTCATATCGATACGCAAGACGTGGGTCCAATGCGACTCGCTTTCCAATGTAACCAGATAATGATAAGGCGACATCAGGCATAATTCTTCGATGTATTCGATCGATTTTCCGGGCTCGACTGTCAGCATCATCGCATCGATTTCATGGATCATATTGCTTAGGTTCAAGCTATCGCGTTCTTCAAGCAATTTGCCCAGATAATCATTAAAAAATGATGAGTTTTCTTTGTCACCTTGGACAGGAAACGATAAGGAGTGGCTAATGTCTGGCATAGTGAGCTCTCTACAAGTTTTAACTCTTAAAAACAAAGCAAGTGCCATACCAAGTGGTTGAGTAATCAGTATTCTATAAGTGATACTCTTGGCAGTCGAGCGGATAAGTCATTTAAAAACTCAAGTTGCACCAAATTGAAGCACACAAAGCCCAAAATAGGGTTGTTTAAACTGTTTTAATGGGTTGCTATTTCCGGCCGGCTGTCGTTATCATCCTTAAAACTGCCGTTGAATCGCTTATTGATGAGTTAAATAAGTTAGCTAAACGTTTGCTGTACTTTAGAACGCAAAAATTGAATCATGTACACAATCGAACCAAATAACAAATGGCACAAATCATGCTGGTTTTTAATAAAGCCAACTAGCCTTATGAAATGTCATGAAATCAATCTGGGAAAACTACAAAACCGATAGTGCTTACGATGAACTGATGTGTTCAGAGTTCCAACCTAGACAAATTAGTTACCGCTTGTGTCAGTATTTAAATTCGCTCAACAAAAGCGATATTGATAAACGTAAAATAGCCGCTGAATTGGCTATTTTAGAAATGGGCATCAGCTTCACGGTCTACAGCGATGAGGGCAACATAGACCGCGCCTGGCCGTTCGATATCATTCCCCGCATCATTAGTTCTACAGAATGGCGGATTATAGAAAGAGGTTTAAAGCAACGATTGACCGCCTTGAATTGTTTTATATCGGACGTTTACGATCAACAGGAATTTATTAAAGCAGGCAAAATGCCTGCCGAAATTATCAATAGTTCAAAGAACTTCCGTAAAGAATGCATCGGCATGAAACCCCGCCATAACGTTTGGGCAAATATTTGCGGCACCGATCTGGTTCGCGATAAAGACGGTATTATGTATGTGTTGGAAGATAATTTGCGGGTACCTTCGGGTGTTTCCTATATGTTGGAAAACCGCGTTATTACCAAGCGTGTGTTCCCCGAACTCTTGCAAAATATAGATATTCTGCCTATCGACGATTATCCCGGCCGCTTGCAGGATATGTTGGCGTCATTGGCGCCCGACCACATCAGCAAGCCGCAAATCGTGGTACTAACGCCCGGCATTTATAACTCGGCCTATTTCGAGCACGCTTATCTGGCCCAACAAATGGGTGCGCAGCTGGTCGAAGGCGGGGATTTGGTGGTTGACGACGATGATTGCGTCTATATGCGGACTATTGAAGGCCTGGAAAAAGTCGATGTGATTTACCGGCGCATCGATGATGATTTTCTCGATCCTGAAGTATTCCGAAAAGATTCCTCATTGGGCGTTCCGGGTTTAATGCGTGCCTGGAAAGCCGGTAATGTGTCGTTGGCTAATGCACCGGGTGCGGGCGTTGCCGATGACAAAGTGGTTTACGCCTATGTGCCGGAAATGATCCGTTATTACCTGAATGAAGAACCTATTTTGCCTAATGTGCAAACTTATCTGTGCGATAACCCTGAACATCTGGAATATGTGTTGGCGCATTTGCCGGAACTGGTCGTCAAACCTGCCAATGAATCAGGCGGGTACGGCATGCTGGTAGGGCCGCATGCAACCAACAAAGAAATAGCAGAGTTTAGGAAAATTATCCAAAAAAACCCGAGAAACTACATCGGTCAACCTACCTTGGCGATTTCTACCGCACCAACTTTGTGCAAAGGCAAGCTGGAACCCAGGCATATCGATTTGCGGCCGTTTATTTTGCAGGGTGAGAGCACTTTTGTGACTGCCGGAGGCTTAACCCGGGTAGCGCTGAAAAAAGGGTCGCTAGTGGTTAATTCCTCGCAAGGCGGCGGCAGTAAAGACACCTGGATCATCAACATGGAGCGCAACTAATGTTATCCCGTTCAGCAGAACGCCTGTATTGGCTGGCACGTTACCTTGAACGCACTGAGAATATCGCCAGACTGGTCAGTGTGCACATGAATTTATTGATGGATTTGCCTAACGGCGTTGAGATGGGCTGGCAGCAGCTGATCCGAATTAGCGGCTCGGAACCGCAATTCTATGAAAAATATAAAGCCGCCAACGAACATAACATCACCCGGTTTCTTTTGGTTGACGGAAGTTATCCGGGGTCATTGTTTTCGTCTTTAAGCGCCGCTAGGGAAAATATCCGTACCTCCAGGGACTTACTGCCCGATGAAGCTTGGGAGCAGGTCAATGAAATGTATCTGTTTGTAAAGAACAATATAGACTCGGTCTACAATCGCAGTAATCGCGTCGTTTTTCTGAACGAAATTCTGAAAGGCTGTCAACGCTTCACCGGGCTATTGTCGGGCTATATGAGCCACAATAATCCCTATCGATTTATCCGATTGGGCAAAAACATCGAGCGCGCCGACATGACCAGCCGGATTCTGGATTTGGCTTCCTTGCTGCTGGCTGATTCGCGTAGCGACGAAATGCGCCAATACGAGACTATTTTGTGGGTGAATATCTTAAAGGCGCTAAATGCTCAGTTAATGTATCGGCAACAGGTCAGAAGCAGTGTTAACGGCGACGACGTGCTTAATTTCCTATTATTGAACGCCAACCTGCCTCGATCGGTTAGCTGTTGCATCGCTGAAATTGCCGGTTGCATAAATGCCCTGCCTAATCATGACTCCTTGCCGGAAGAGATCGTAAAACTTGAAACTTATGTGCAAGCTATTAATACCCGGCAAACGACCCAGGCACAATTACGGGAAATTCTTGATGATTTGCAAAACAAGTTGGGAGAACTGCACGATCAGATATCCAATAACTGGTTTAAGCAAGGTATTGCGGAATAAATCGATTTACAGGTATTCAAAAATATAAAGGGAGCTGCAAGGCGCAACAATGGAAATTACTCCTGCAAATGCTTCAGATATTCCGGCGCTTTGTGAATTGCTGGATATCTTGTTTTCTCAAGAAGCGGATTTCAAGCCGAATAACGAAGCGCAAAGCCGCGGTTTGACGCGTATCATCAGCAGTCCGAATATCGGGCTTATCGTCGTTGCCCGCCAGGACGGCCGCATTGTGGGGATGGTTAATCTTCTTTACACCATATCTACTGCACTCGGCGAGCGCGTTGCGCTACTCGAAGACATGATTGTTTCTCCCGCCGCTCGCGGCTCCGGTGTGGGTTCCAGGCTTCTGGAACAAGCTATTCAATTTGCACGATTGAACGGGTGCAAACGTATCACCTTGCTCACAGACCGCACTAATGAGCCGGCGCAACGCTTTTATCAAAAGCACGGCTTCGGTTTTTCGGCGATGATTCCTTTGCGTTTGTCACTGAGTGAATAAGTTGCAAACAGATGACCGACTTATATTCTCTCTTTGATAATTACAATGAATACCAGTAGACTGTGAACCAAACACGACACAGACAGATAATGATTAGACAGCGATTTTTATTATTGTTAATACTCATGATGGTCATTACGCCAGTATGGTCTGCGCTTGGCTATTATTCGAGTATGGTCAATTTGTTATCTGCTGAATCATCTTTCGAACCCTCTTTCGAACAAGGCATCGCTGTACCTGATTTGGCCGATGCCGCATCACACAATTCCGATCACTGTCTGCATCAGGATAAATTTAAAATAACCTGCCATGCCAGCGGGAGTTGTACCTTTCATGTTTGTGGTGATGGCGGAATCGCCACATTTTTTTTATTGCCTCAAGCCTATAGTTCGTACCGCTACGAACATTGGGAAAAGTCCGTTCTCCGTTCTCTGTCATCCTCCCCCGAAATAAGACCTCCTATTAATAGCCTCCAACAGTCGTAGGATAGGCAATTTTTTGTCTTTATAACCCAGGGATTAAGTGCCCTCGGGTGATTATCTTGCGCCGACTCAACATAACTTATCCGTTTCACGGACTTTATAACGAGTATAGGAGGACGCATGTCTCCACACATTATTTTCAAGTGTTTTAGCTTGATTGCACTGCCGTTTTCTGCTTGTGTATTTGCAGCTGAACAGCCGGTCATCGAGCAAGTATTAACATTAAAAGCCGCGACCGAGCAGGCCGTTCAGGATAATCCCGATCTGGCGCAAATGCAGGCCAGGGCTCAGGCGATGGCGGCTATTCCGTCGCAAATGGGTACCCTGCCAGATCCTGAAGTCAGTTTCAATGCGATGAGCCTGCCGGTTAATACTTTTAACATCAAGCAGGAAGATATGACGCAACTGGGAGTGGGCGTTTCGCAGGCTTTCCCTTTTCCCGGCAAGCTTAGCTTGCGCGAACAAGCGGCGGCTTTTGAGGCAGAAGCCGCAACACAAAACATCACCGAGGTACGCTGGCAGTTATTGAGTGAGGTTAAAACCACCTGGTGGCTGATTTTTTACCTGGACAGAGCGCTTGGAATTGTTGACAGCAACCATGCGCTGTTGCAGCAATTTGTTCAGATTGCCAGAACAAAATATGAAGTCGGCGAAGGTTTGCAGCAGGATGTATTACTGGCTCAACTGGAATTATCCAAACTGCTCGATCAGCAATTGATGCTGAAGGCATCGAGGCGCAATGCCGCTGCCAGCCTGAATGCACTGTTGGACAAACCGGCCAACGAAGAAATCCGTTTGCCGGACAAGATTGACTCGCAATTGCCGACCATCAAGCAGGAAAACTTGCTCTATCGACAGGCGGAAACATCAAGAGCCGTACTGGAGGGTAACCGGCAAGGCATTAACGCCGCACAATCGCGCTTGGATTTGGCGAAAAAAGACTATCTGCCTGATTTCAATCTGGGCGCATCTTACGGCGCTAGAGCCAACACACCGGCTGGTGATAGGCGAGCCGACCTGTTAAGTTTGAACCTGAGCATGAATGTACCGATCTTCGCCGCTCAAAAACAGGCCAAGGCGGTAGACCAACGCACCAGCGAGTTAATGCAGGAAAAGTACGCGTTACAGGATCAGTGGAACAAGGTGCGCTCGCAAATTTCGCAAAGCTATAACGATTACCGGCGTGCCAAAGATCAAGTGGTGTTGTTTGAAACCGGCATCGTTCCGCAAGCAAGACAAACCGTTGCATCGATGCTGTCTGGCTACCAAGTAAACAAGGTCGATTTCCTGAATTTGCTGCGCAGTCAGCTTACCTTGTTCGAATACGAAACCCAGTACTGGAAAGCCTTTACCGAAGCCAATCAATCGCTGGCGCAGTTAAATGCGGCTGTTGGCAATGAGGAAATTTATGAATAAGCACATAGTAATCACAGCAGTGCTGATGCTGGCGGTGGGTGCTGGCGGCGGGTATTGGCTGGCTATGCAAAACAAACAACAATCCGAGATTGTCTCAACAGAAGCCAAGATGCCCTTGTTTTATCGTAATCAGATGAATCCATCGGACACCTCCCCAGTACCGGCAAAGGATAATATGGGCATGGATTATGTTCCTGTTTATGTGGAAGATGAAAAGCCTGAAAAGTCAAAAGTTTTATTTTACCGCAATCCTATGAATCCCTCTGTCACCTCTCCTGTGCCGACAAAAGATAACATGGGCATGGATTATCTTCCCGTGTATGCGGAAGATGTACAAAAAAATGGACCACCCGGTACGATTACAATCAATCCGGTCACTTTGCAAAACCTTGGAATAAGCACGGCTCTCGCCGAGCAGAGAACGCTTGCACGGACTATTCGGACTGTAGGTCGAGTTACTTACGACGAGCAGCTTCTCACCCGTCTGCATCCCAAGATCGAAGGTTGGATTACCAAACTCTATGTGGATGAGACCGGAGAACAGGTCAAGCGCAATCAGGAACTGCTTGAAATCTATTCGCCGCAGTTAGTAACTACCGAGGAAGAATACCTGCTGGCGCTCAATGGTCTGGAGGAGTTGAAGAACAGCCCATACAAGGACGTCCGCCAAAGCGCCGATAACCTAGTGAAGAGCACGCGGGAGCGATTGGCCTGGCTGGATGTACCAGCACACCAGATAAGCACGCTGGAGGCGACACGCAAGGCCGAGAAGAATTTGCACATCCACTCACCGTTTAATGGCAGCGTCGTAAACATTGGAGCGCGGGAAGGCGTTTATGTGACGCCGCAGACAGAACTGTATATGATCGCCGACCTCTCGCATATCTGGATATTGGCGGACATCTACGAATATGAACTGCCTTTTATTCGCGTCGGACAGGAAGCCAAGGTCACGCTTTCCTATGATCCAAAGACTGTGCTCACAGCACGGATAACCTTTATCTATCCCAACCTAGATCCAAAAACCCGTACCGCGAAGGTGCGGTTCGAGCTGGATAATCCCGGTCAAAAGCTTAAGCTCGATATGTACACCAACGTCGAGTTACAAATCCCGCTGGGAATGCGTCTGGTCGTTCCGGAAGGAGCGATACTGAATTCCGGGACGCGAAATATTTTATTCGTAGATCATAGTCAGGGACATTTGGAACCTCGCGATGTTCAGATTGGAGTCAACGCCGATGGCTACTACGAGGTGTTGAAGGGAGTTACATCCGGGGAGCGGGTGGTAACCTCAGCGGCTTTTCTGATTGATTCAGAGAGCCAGCTTCAATCCGCGCTGGGGATGATGGGGATGCCTGGTATGGAAATGGAAAAGAAAAGAACTGACTCAATGCCTTCTATTCTTCCAGTACCTGAACAAAAGCCTTCAGAGACCAAGCCAGCTATGAAAATGCCAGGCATGCCTCAGGAGACAGTTCAATGATCGAAAAAATTATTGAATACAGTTCGAAGAATCGGTTTCTTGTATTTCTCGGAGTCGCATTTTTCGCAGCTTGGGGTGTGTGGGCTCTCTTACGCACTCCGCTTGATGCCATTCCTGACCTCTCGGACGTTCAGGTGATCATATACACCGAATGGGAAGGCAGAAACCCGACGCTAATCGAAGATCAGGTGACCTATCCTCTCGTGACGCAGATGCTTTCGGCACCCAAGGTTACTGCGGTGCGGGGTTTGTCGTTCTTCGGCTATTCTTTCGTTTACATTCTTTTTGAAGAAGGCACTGATATTTACTGGGCACGTTCCCGGGTACTGGAATATTTGGCGGGAGCAGTCAAACGCTTACCCGCTGGCGTAGTGCCAGAACTCGGTCCTGATGCAACCGGGGTGGGCTGGGTTTATGAATATGCCTTGGTCGATCGCACCGGCAAACACAGTCTTGCCGAGCTTAGAACACTACAGGATTGGTCTATGCGCTATTGGCTCAAGGCGGTTCCTGGAGTATCCGATGTCGCCAGCCTGGGCGGCTTTCAAAAACAGTACCAAGTACATCTTGACCCTACTAAATTGTTGGCTTACAAGCTATCGCCTCGTGACATCATGGAACGGATTCGACAAAGCAACAATGAGGTTGGTGGGCGCGTGATCGAGTTTGCCGGAGCGGAATTCTTGGTGCGCGGTCACGGTTATGTTCGTTCGATCAACGATATTGAACAAATAGCCGTCGGCACCAACGAGGAGGGTACGCCTATTTTGATGCGCGATATTGCCCATGTCGCCCTGGGTCCCGAAATGCGGCGGGGTATCTCGGATCTTGACGGCGAAGGGAACGCGGTCAGCGGCATCGTGGTGATGCGCTTCGGTGAAAATGCCCTGAAAGTAATCGAACGTATCAAGGACAAAATCGCCACGATCAAAACGGCACTCCCGGAAGGAGTCGAGATTGTTCCGGTCTATGATCGTTCAGAACTGATTCTACGCTCGATTGCCACCTTAAAAGAAAAACTCATTGAAGTGACAATCGTGGTGAGCGTGGTCTGCTTTGTCTTCCTTTTTCACCTCCGTTCCGCCCTAGTGGCAATTCTAACCTTGCCGATCGCTATTTTGCTCTCGTTCTTGGCGATGTATTACTTAGGGCTTAGCTCGAACATCATGTCCCTCGGCGGTATTGCAATTGCCGTGGGAGCTATGGTGGATGCGGCCATCGTCATGATCGAGAACGCCCATAAAAGGCTGGAAGAAGCCCCGGATCAGAGTCCTGAAACACGGCAGAGGGTACTTATCGATGCGGCCAAGGAAGTTGGCCGACCTCTCTTCTTTTCACTTCTTGTCATTACGGTCTCGTTTCTCCCTGTCTTTACGCTGGAATCGCAGGAAGGACGCCTCTTCAAGCCACTCGCCTACACCAAGACCTTCTCAATGTTCTTCGCCGCGTTTCTCTCAATCACGGTGGTGCCACTCTTGATGGTTTTGCTCATCAAGGGACGAATCACGCCGCTTGAAAAAAACCCGTTGAATCGGCTTCTGGTCGCAGGCTACGAACCTATCGTAAAAGCGGTGCTACGCTTTCGCTGGGCGACGGTCTTCATCGCCGCGATCCTGCTAGCAGCATCGATACCGGTTTTCGAGAAACTCGGATCGGAATTTATGCCGCCATTGAATGAAGGCACGATCTTGTACATGCCTTTGGGGTTTCCGGGTCAGTCTGTCACGGAATCAACTCGCGTGCTACAGGAGCAAGATCGCATAATAAAACAATTCCCAGAGGTCGAGCATGTCTTCGGCAAAGCCGGCAAGGCGGACACGGCGACCGACCCGGCGGGACTTGAAATGATTGAGACGGTAATTACCTTGAAGCCTGAAGACCAATGGCGGCCAGGAATGACTTGGGATAAGCTGATTGATGAGATGAATCAACGGCTGCGACTACCCGGGATTTCCAATGCCTGGACTATGCCCATCAAGGCTAGAACGGACATGCTGAGCACAGGAATCCGAACGCCCGTGGGGATCAAGATATCCGGTCCCGATCTGGCGGTAATTGAACAGATGGGAAAAGAGATCGAAGGGGTAGTGAAGATGGTGCCTGGAGCGCGCAATGTTTACGCCGAGCGGGTAAATGGAGGATATTTCCTCGACTTCAACATCAAGCGGATAGAGATTGCCCGCTACGGTCTCACGGTTGAAAATGTGCAGGATGTCATCGAATCCGCCATCGGCGGGAAGCCAATTACCACCACCATCGAAGGTCGTGAGCGCTACACAATCAACATGCGCTACGCAGCAGATCTGCGAAACGATGAGAGTAGTTTGAATCGAATTTTGGTTCCGACGCCCGGAGGCAGTCTGATTCCCTTATCACAGCTTGTCGATGTCGTGCGGAGCCGAGGTCCCGCCACTATCCGCAGTGAGGCAGGGATGTTGACTGGCTATATCTATGTCGATGTCGGTGATCGCGACCTTGGCGGTTTTGTCGAGGAAGCCAAGGCTACCGTCACTAAGCAGGTGAAACTACCGCCCGGATATATCATGACTTGGTCTGGGCAATACGAGTACATGCAGAGAGCCGCAGAAAAATTGCGATTGGTGCTTCCACTGACGATATTCCTGATCTTCCTGCTGCTCTATTTCAATTTCCATTCCGTGACAGAGTCGCTGATCGTTATGATTTCAGTTCCTTTCGCGCTCGTCGGTGGGTTCTGGTACCTATACCTCTTGGATTACAACCTCAGCGTGGCGGTATGGGTTGGTATCATTGCGCTGGGGGGCGTTGCGGCCGAGACTGGCGTTGTAATGATCGTCTATCTCGATGAGGCCTATCACAGGCGCAAAGCGCAGGGGCGTATGCAGACCAAAGCGGATTTGGCGGAGGCAATTATCGAGGGAAGTGTGCAACGGATACGACCCAAAATGATGACTGTCGTGGCTATTATGGGCGGACTATTCCCGATCATGTGGAGCCACGGGACAGGTGCTGATGTGATGAAACGTATCGCCGCTCCGATGATCGGCGGGATGCTTACCTCTGCCATCCTCACGCTTCTCGTGATCCCAGCGATCTACTCAATCTGGAAGGGATGGGAACTCAAAGCTGGGAAGCAGGACGGTTTAAAACTGCTTTTGCCGAAAACGGAATCTCGGGTGGGCAAAACTCTCGGAAAGAAAACATGAATACATTATTTAGAGGTCGAAAACTTGTTTTATTAATCGCACTTTTATTGCTCACTGTTTCTTCGTGCGCATCACATACTAAAGTCATTAAAAACGTCTACTCATCACATCCTGGTGGACAGGGGCATCCTTGGGATAAAGGGCGTTCGTTTTAAATACCAATCATGCCGGATTTAGTAACTCAGCATTTGCTAAAAAACTGGATTTCATTGTTCACCCTACACACTATATAAGGAGGTAAAACTGATAACAGGCTAACTAACAACATGAAAAAACGATCATTTGAACTATATAAATTATTTTGGAGAAACTCATGAAAACACAATTACTGATTACCTTAGCTTTATCTCTTGGTTTGCTGTCCGCTTGCGCCGAGATGAACCCGCATCCAATGGATATGAGCCAAGCTGTGCAAAGTGCATCATCCAAAGCCGATCATGAAGCACTGGCGAAACACTATGAGGAAGCAGCCAATGAAATGCAGGTTAAGGTTGATGAGCACAAAAAACTTCTTAGCCAATATGAGTCAAAAAGCTATCTCTACGGTAGGCAGGCGGAAGATTTAAAAGCGCATTGCCTAAAGCTGATTGATGTCTATGAAAAAGCCGTCAAGGAAAATCTGGAAATGGCGAAGATGCATCGCCAAATATAATACTCCACTAGCCAGCATAGCCAGCGAGTGGAAAACTCGCTGGCTATGCTGTTACGATCTTTTGTGTCGTTACGAGCGTCAGGTTAGCTCCGTAATTAATTTGTCAATGGATAAAGCTTAGCTGTTTCGTAAGCTATTCTCTTTAAATATGTTATTTTCACAAAACCATAAAAAATGAACAACCTCTTACAAATAATCACACTATATAAAGTTGATACGGAAAGTGTCTACAATACGTGGTTTATTGACAATGACCAACGCCTTAAAGCCTTTCGCACCATTCGCAGAGGGGTTTTTCAGGTGGTGGAAGATATTAAAAACAGAACTTTTCCCAACGATTTCAAGGGAAGTTCTTTAGAGTTTGTTTTGAACTGTATTGCCGAACAAAAACAGGTGTTTGTCGGGGTATCTCATCCTTTTTATTGGAAACCTAAATTACGCATACCCGATATTTATGAAAATCAAAGTAATAAAACTGCCTTGGGTCAATTCCTGGAAAACTGTATTAATGCTAAATCCGAAGAACAAGTTATTAAAGAAATAGTACGATTAGATGCTCTAAAAATAAAAGGGTTGGGGCCCGCTGTAGCGAGTATTTTATATTTTTTGCATCCGACGTTGTTCCCGCCTTTCAATACTGCCATCCTTAATGGGTTTAACGCTTTATTTAATGATAAAAAGAAATTAGGTTCTTGGACTGAATACCTAAAAATCAGAGAAGTATTGATTGAAACCAACAACAAACATAAAGCTCAACTTTCTAACGATTTGGGAGCGATTGCAGGTTTGTGTTTTGAAATTGGCACACAAAAAATGCTGATCGGCAATGGCGAATATCTAAGTGAAGACGAACGAAATAAATTAGAAAAAAACATTGTAAAACGCCAAAAAGAAATTCAAGACGAAAAACAGGAAGCAAACCTCCATTCCGAAATGCAGTTTCATCTTTTGAAGATCGGCCAAAGCTTGGGTTACGATGCTTTTGTGGCTTCAAATGACCGCTCAAGGTCTTATGCAGGAAGTAGTTTTTCGTTTATGAGTCCCGATAAGTTTCCCGCTATCAATTGTGATAAAGAAACCGCCAATACGATCAAATTGATAGATGTGTTATGGTTTGAGAAAGGGACAAATAATGTGCTTTGTGCCTTTGAAGTTGAAAAAAGCACCAGTATTTATTCTGGAATTTTACGACTGACCGACCTGTCTTATTCCATTGCTACCGGAAACGAGACTTTTTATTTAGTGGTACCCGATAGTAGAGAGAAGGACGTAGTTCTACAGCTCTTAAGGCCTTCGATCAAGCAAATCAAGGCTCCGATTGAATATATTTTATTTTCTGAGCTTCGGCAGCATTGCGATGCCCTTTGTAAATTTGGTGATGATCACCACATCATGAAAAAAATTGCAAAAACCGCATAAGGTAGAAGTCAAATAGGAGAAGCGCATGAGAGTGACAGAAAGACCTATTTCCAGTTACCCAGGGTACCTTCGTCCGTTCTTTTGGAATCAAAAAAGAAAATACGGACAAATCCTTAAGCCTGCGTTGATTTGGGCCAGAGTCCCCAGGTTATTTGCAGCGATAGCCCTGCTCTATGGGGTGCTGGACAGAAAAAGCAGCCCTATCGATACGGTTCTACGATCCTTGGTTACGGTGAGAGTGTCGCAAATAAATGGCTGCCGTTTTTGTATCGATATCAACTCCGCCGTATTGGCGAAAAGAACAGGCTCCATGAACAAGGTGGAAGCCCTTGAGCGATGGCAAGAAAGCGAGCTGTTCGATAACAAAGAAAGGCTTGTCCTGGAGTATGCCGAGGCGGTGACTTATACCGACCGGCGGGTTGATGATGACTTGTCTCAGCGCATGCATGAATGCTTTACCGAAGATGAAATAATCGAACTGACCGGGCTCATTGCCTTTCAGAATTTATCCAGCAAATTTAACAGCGCCCTGGATTTGCCTGCACAAGGATTTTGCCGCCTGCAAGAAAGTAAAGATCGCAACGTGGACAATCAATGAACGGTAGTACCGATTTCAGCGTAGCGCTTGCTACGGGCCGGTTTATTCACCGGAAAATCCTGATCCGGCTGTTTCTGGGTTGGTTGTTCCTCAGCGTAGCGGTCGGAGGCGGCGTTTTATGGCTGGAGGTCAATCGTATCCAGCAGTCCGTGCATGAACTCGCGCTCAAGGAATCCGAGACTTTCAGCGGAGAGTCCGCTCATAATTTGGAACGGCTTGATTCCGCAGCTCGACAACATCTGGTGGAATTGTCACAGCAACTGGTCAACCAACATTTCCTGATCGTCGAATTGTATGACCGCAATAAACAACTCCAGCTCGAAACCATTAGGCTGGGGAAGGAGGCCGCCGAACAGGGCATCGAACACTATCGTCATCGATTTCCACAGGTGGGTGAATTTTCCCATGAGTTCCATTTTATCCGTGGCGAATTGTTGCTGGTCATCCTGGTTCCACTGAAAGACGTCCAGGACTCGTTGACCGGTTATTTCGAAGGCATCTATCAAGTCGATCGGCAGACCCTCGACTCGATCAAGGACGATCTGCTGCGCACACAGCTGTTTGTCACCATCGGTATCACGTTTACCATCCTGTTGATGTATCCGATCATCTTGACGCTCAACCGGGGACTGATCAAATTGTCCGGCGATTTGCTGAAAGGTAACCTGGAGCTGATGAATGTGCTCGGGTGCGCGATTGCCGAACGCGACTCCGATACCAATAGTCATAACTACCGGGTAACGTTTTATGCGCTACGGCTTGGCGAGGCGATTGAGCTCGCCCATGAAGCTATTCACGATCTGATTACCGGTGCTTTTTTGCATGATGTCGGCAAAATAGGCATTCGCGATCCGATCTTACTGAAACCGGGAAAATTGACGCCGGAAGAGTTCGAGATCATGAAAACGCACGTCTCGCTGGGCGTGGATATTCTGAGTAAATCCAGCTGGCTAAGCGGCGCCATGGACGTCGTGAAATTTCATCATGAGAAATACGATGGTACGGGTTATCCGCAGGGACTCAAGGCTGAAGCGATTCCCTTGAATGCGCGGATATTCGCCATCGTGGATGTGTTCGACGCCCTGACTTCCAAGCGCCCGTATAAGGAGTCGTGGACAATGCCCGAAGCCATCGCTATGCTCGAACAGGACAGCGGCAGTCATTTCGATCCACAGTTGGTGAAAATTTTTGTGAGGCTCGCTCCCGATCTTTATCAGAAGATCAGCGATGTTGAAGAACATCGGCTGGAGGCGATGCTACAACACAGCATAGCCCGCTATTTTTTGGCCGTTAGTTAATGGGAGAACAGCACTATGAACGTTATGGCACAAATTATCGATTAACGAGGTAGCAAGCCTTCTCGCGGCCGATGTGGAGCAAGGGCTTTCTGTCAATGAAGCGAAAAATCGGCTCACCCGGTACGGACAAAATAAACTACGCAAGGGCAAACGATTTTCGGCATTGGTCATTTTTGCACGTCAGTTCAAAAGTCTGGTTATCTGGTCGCTGATCGGTGCGGCGGCGGTTTCCGCCGCACTGGGTGAAACTGTAGACGGCATCGCCATTATTGCCATCGTAATCCTGAACGCGATAATCGGCTTTATTCAGGAATATCGTGCCGAGAAGGCGGCGGTCGCATTGGCTCGTCTGACAGCTCCCCATTGCCGCGTGGTGGCCATAGCGTAGTGGTTGATGCGACTGAAATTGTTCCGGGCGATTTTAGTAATTTAGATACATTCATGGTCGTCTGCTTCTGGTCATTTGCAACACGTCACGACCGTCCGGTTTAGGGAACCAACCGGCAGTTATGGGCGATAGCACCTATTCGCGACGGCCAGAAGCTGGCAGTCACTTTGGAGCAATTCTATCGTAAATGGTGGTGGATGTGCCGGAATCAGTGGCCGGCAATGCGTCGAAACAGATGACTGTTTTCAATCGGAATTGGTGGCTGCGGAAGTAGGCTCCGGGCTGTTTTTCTCGCTGCTGGTCATTACCGTTTCGTTCCTGCCGATCATCACGATGCAGGCGCAGGAAGGCCGATTGTTCAGTCCGCTGGCTTTTACCAAATCCTACGCGATGGCGGCAGCGGCGATACTGACGGTCACGTTGATGCCGGTGTTGATGGGTTACTTTGTCCGCGGCAAGATCATTCCCGAACAGCGTAACCCGATCAACCGCTATCGGCGGCTACGTCACGCTAGCGAAACAAAAGCTGGCCGAACAGGTCACTATACCCGCAGGTTACACCGTCACCTGGTCAGGCCAGTTCGAATACATGGAACGGGCCGCAGAACGATTGCGGTTGGTCGTGCCGCTTATACTGGTACTGATTTTTGTCCTGTTGTATTGCGCGTTCCGCAATATCACCGAACCGGCCATTGTGATGCTGACCATTCCGTTTAGCTTGGTTGGCGGCATTTGGCTGGTGTACTGGATGGGATTCAATTTGTCGGTTGCGGTTTACGTCGGCTTTATCGCGCTTGCCGGTACCGCCGCCGAAACCGGCGTTATGGTGTTAAGTTTTATCGATATTGAAATTGAAAAACTGCGGGAGCAAAAACAGGCGCCGTTGACCGGCGACGAAATCAGGGCCGCCAGCGAGGCTGCTACAGCTATGCGGGTGAGGCCTGTGGCGATTACCGCTCTTGCGAATATTGTGGGTTTGATTCCGATTATGTGGGCTACCGGCGCAGGTGCCGATGTTACCCAACGTATCGCCGCCCCGGCGTTGGGTGGAATGCTGACTGTGCTGACATTGAGTCTGTTGATATTCCCGGTCATCTACAGCATGGCGTTACAGTTTCAGGAGGCGCGCAAGCCAAAGCCGGGGTTATTAAGGCACGAGTTATAAACCACGAAAAATACCTGCGACGGGTATTTCAGCTCAATAGAGGGTTCATCCGATAGGTAACAGCGCTTATTGATTGAAGAAGGTGAACTCTCTATTCTGCCTAACTACCTGAAAAAACGATGTCGTTTTGAATTTCTCCGGAGAAAAACCATGAAAACAAAATTACTGATTCCCCTGTTTTTGGTTATGGGGTTACTGAGCGCTTGCACCAATATCAATCCGCAGCCGACCGACATGGACTACTTGGCTATGCGAAGCGAAACCAAAGCCGATCATGAGGCGTTGGCGGAACATTATCAGGAAGCGGCGGAAGAAATGCGGACTAAAGCCGACCAAGACAAGAAACTGCTGAGCCAATATGAGTCGAAAAGCTATCTCTACGGCAGGCAAGCTGAAGATTTAAAAGCGAGTTGTCAAAGGTTGATTGATGTTTATGAAAAAGCCGCAGAAGAAAACTTGAGCATGGCAAAAATGCATCGGCAGATGATGTAAGAACTACAAGGATGCGCTTTACTTTGTTTAGCGCATCCTACGTGACTAGAGCAACAAGATTATTAGGTGGTGTAATTACATCTTCAATGGAATACCTGTAAACGATTGAAGCACTATCCATATCAGCACACCAGTAAGAACCAATAAAATCGTTTTAATGTTTTTTGATGCTTCGTCATCATCTTTTTTTGACATAACAACCTCATCGTTTAATTTCAACATTTAATGACAGAAAAGATAGCCAAGTAGATCGGGCAACATCTTTTCGTTGCAGGACCATTTTGCGCCTGTTGGTGTCGGGCATAAACAGCATGCCCGCCTACGTGACTACCGGCCAATTGCAGACGATCATATCGTCTTGTCTAATGTTAGAATTTAGGACGGCGATAGAAACTATGCCGATGGCAATGGGTAATTTTTAACATCAGATAATAAGGATTCAAGCTGCTTCTGTCTCAGTGTCAAGGTAGCTAACCATAACATGGATTAAGATACAAGGGTGTGCCGCGTATGCAAGACAATATAGGATCTAGTACTCAGTCAAATTTATAATGTCGAGTGAAGAAGGCTATGTGGGAGCGGCTTTAGCCGCGACAATCGCGGCTAAAGCCGCTCCCACAATTAAATTACCACCCGACAAAACAAGATTGACTGAGTACTAGTCGCGGTTTAACGCGGCGGCTGCATCCTGCTCATTACCGGCCAGATGGGCGTCGCGCGGCGGTAATACGTCGGCGACCACTTCCAGCCGCTTCCAGGCCGGTACCGGCGTTTCGCAATGTTGTTTGGGCACGAACGCCGACTCTTCGACCAACGTCATTTTATGGATATAACGCGGACAGTTGGGGAACATTTCCCGCAGTTTTACCCGTAATACCAACTCCGCTTCGGGCCAGTGATTTTGCAAAGGATCATCGTCCTGTATGAACGCGTCGCCGTTGAAACGAAGACGGGCTTGGCGCTGAAAGTCGACGAACAACAGGCTGACATGCTCGTTAACCAATACATTGCCTGCCGACAGGTACATGCCGCTGCCGTCGTAGAGGGGAAAAGCCAGGGTTTGTTCATCGATAACCTTGACCAAACCAACGCTGCCGCCTTTGTAGGAACAACTGGGACGTCCGTCCCGATCCACCGTGGCGAAAAAAAACATGTTCTGTTCTTCGATAAACGCTTTGTCTTCCGGGCTGATTTGGTCGCTGACTATCGCTTCGACCAGACGGTCGGCCATGGGCCGGGTCTCGAAACGGTCTTGCAATTGGCGGCTGCCTTCATGGTAAAACTCACTCATTGTTGCTCCTCATTAGGGTTAGTAAAGATGTCTGGGCTTAAGCTACTCTCGATAAGCACCATGGCGGCCTGCTTGGCCTGTTCGGCGGAGCCTGAATGACGCTTCATCTGTTCCGAAACGATAGCTCCTTCGACCAGCAGGCTTAATTGTAACGCCAGGCTTTCCGGCGATTTCGAACCGCACTGTTTAGCCAGACCGGCAATATAGTTTCTAAAATGATCATAAAACTCGGCAGACACCTGATGCACCGGGTTGCCTTCAAGCGGAAATTCGGCCGCGGCATTGATAAAGGCGCAACCGCGAAATTCAGGAATAACCATCCATTCATCAATCACGTCAAATACCGCCAGTAACTTGGTCTTGGGCGTATCGGCCTTGCCGTTAACCTGATCGACAAACCAGATTCGAAAGTCTTCATCCCGCTTGCGCAGAAAGGCAAGCACCAACTCATCCTTGGAAGAGAAGTATTTATACAGACTCATTTTTGTAGTGTTCGCCGCTTTGGCAATCGCATCGACGCCGGTCGCCCTGATGCCTTGGCTATAAAACAGCTCTGATGCGGCTTGCAGGATTTTTTCTTGCAGGTTTAATGACATAGGGGAGGGTAATAGAAAACAGGTTGATTGTCACTATACCGGTCGGTATACTGCGCTGTCAATATACAGACCGGTCTGTATATTTTTATAACTATAAGAAATGGGATAATGCGATGGAAATATTATTAATTGGCGCTGTGCTGATGATTTTTGCCGTTTTGGCTTCGGCATGGCTGATGACTTTTGCAAGATGGTTTCCTGTCAAAGGCATTGATGGCGAATTCCTTACCGACTATAAAACATTGATCAGGGCGCATATAGATTTTGCGTTAATGGCTTTGTTCTGTCTGGGGTTTTATGCGGTCAAAGTGCCGTTATCGGTTACGGCTTGCTGGCTGGTAGTAATCGGCGGCATCACTAATCCTTGCGTGTTTGTCGTTGCTGCCTTTGATCCGGCTTTTTGGGAAAAAACAGCCTGGAGAGTCTACTCGGCTATCAGTTTTATTGTCACAACGATAGGCTTTGGCTGGGTTGGCATCGGTTTGTTAGATTACGCTGTATAGTTCAGCTTACTGATGACATTTGAGAAGACAGGGCTGTTTGACCCTGTGTTCTGTGTTGAACTATTCCGTCAGCCGTGCGCGCCTCAGCCTAAGCAAGTCCTGCCATTGGACATGCTTAACATCGATTGAATATGGCATCAAAACTCTTCCCAATCGTTATTACTAGTAGGCTGTAATTGGAGTCGCTTGAGCAGTGAATTTTTACCTGTATTTGTTTGTGCGGGTTTTATTTCTCTTCGTACAGTAGGCAGATAAAAAGAGTGGGCCGGGTTAAGCAAGTTATCGTCCACTTTAAAACTGCGCATTGTGACGACCAGGCCTTGTGCCTGCTCTTCCAGCGATTCCGCTGCCGCTGAGGCCTGTTCCACCAGAGCGGCATTTTGTTGGGTTACGTCATCCATTTGAGCGATCGCCATATTAACCTGTTCGATGCCGGAACTTTGTTCGGCGGAGGCGGTGGTGATTTCGGACATCATGTTGGTGACGCCGCGGATGGAGTTGACAATTTCTTCCATCGTCAGCCCCGCTTGAGCAACCAGCTTACTGCCTCCTGAGACTTTGGTTACCGAATCATTAATCAGGTCTTTAATTTCTCCGGCAGCCGTCGCGGCACGTTGGGCAAGATTGCGCACTTCCACGGCGACAACGGCGAAACCACGGCCTTGGTCACCGGCACGGGCCGCCTCTACTGCGGCATTGAGCGCGAGAATGTTGGTCTGGAACGCGATGTCGTCGATGACCGAAATAATATCCCCGATTTTATGCGAAGATTCGTTGATGTCATTCATGGTCATGACGACTTGGTTGACGACTTCAACGCCTTTGCCCGCGATGTCGGATGCGTTAACCGCAAGCTTGTTGGCCTGTTGGGCGTTGGTAGCATTGTGTTGCACGGCGGAGGTCAATTCTTCCATGCTGGCCGCGGTTTGTTGCAGACTGGCGGCTTGCTGCTCGGTCCGATGAGACAAATCATTGTTGCCTGCGGCAATTTCTTTAGACGCTGTGTTAATGCTGTCGGTGGTCGCTTTGATTTGGTTAATAATCGCTTTAAGCTTTTCTACTGTGGTATTGGAGTCATCCTTGAGTTGTCCGAAAGTACCGGAATAGTTGTTGGTAATGGTTTCGGTCAGGTCGCCGCGGGACAATGCTTCAAGTACGCGGACCACTTCATTGAGACCGGTTTCACTGGTTTCCATCAGTTCGTTGATAGCAACGCTCAGTTCACGGAAGAAGCCTTCCTTGCCCTGTAAGTCAAAGCGTTGGGTGAAATCGCCTTGTACGGCGGCATTCACTATTTTGGCTACTTCCAGCTCAATTTCGACTTCGGCGGTTCGATCTTTCCATTCCACCACGACGCCGAGTTTTTCGCCGCGTTCATTATTGATCGGGTTCGCAACCAGGTAAAAAGTGCGCCCTGCGATAGTAATCTCGCTTCGTAAAGTCGAGCTGAACTGCGCCAGCAATTCTTTCTGGTGTGCCGGGTTTTTATGAAAAGAATCGATGCTGGATCCCAGTAGATTGTCGAACTCAAAATGCGGAATGGACCTGCGAATGTCGGATTCGGCCAGTCGCAGCATATTATGCACGGCCGGGTTCATATAAATGACATTGCGTTCGTTATCGGCGATCATCACATTGGCACTGATGCTATCCAGAGCGGTCTTGATGCGCAGGGCTTCGTTGGCTATTTGGCGATCCGCTGTAATGCGCTCAAGCAATTGTTGCTGCATGTCTTTCATCGTGGCCAGTAAACTGCCGTTATCGTTTTTCTTAAGCGCTATCGCATTATCCAGTTTGCCGGCGGCAATGTTTATGGCCAAGTCGGCGACATCGCTTGGCTCACCGCCCAATTGACGAATAATGCCGCGGCTGATTATGATCGTCAACGCAACGGCGACCGCAACGCTGAAAGCGAAAATACCGATCAGGAGAATGCTGTACCGGTGGATGGTGCTTAGAGCTTGTGTCTCATCCGTTACATTGCGAGCGGTCGTAAGTTGCACCACTTTATCGATAGCGGTACGGTGTTGTTCATAGGCATGGCGCATTTTCTGGAGGCTGGCTTGCGATGCGTCGCGGTCTCCTGCCTGAATGGCCGGCAGGAAATAATGGTCGGCCTCATTATAAAAGTCTTGTGCTGCCTGGTAAGAGGCTTGAAGTAACGGAATATGGAGCTCTTGTTCCAACGTCTGGCCTAACCAATAACGATGGCGAGAATCGTAGTCGGTTTTTAGCGTTTGAAGACGCGCTATCAAAGCGCTGATTTCAGACGGATCGGCAGTTTGAGTTAATTGCAGCGTCACCAGATAGGATTCGATGATGTATTCAGGCGGCGGCAGGACATCGGCAATAATATCTTTACCTTGAACGATACTCTGGTATATGGGGCCATTCACATTAAGCGTATTCATGGCTTTGAATGTTGCGAAACCAAACAGTGAAAAACCGATGATCAAAGTGCTTAAAATTATCGTAAAGCGCATTTTGATAGTTAACTGACCGGAATTTTTCAAGTTACTTAACATGATGCTATTTCCTTTTTCTATTTTATGATTGGGACTGTTAAGTGCCGACTATGGCGAACTTCAGGATGTAGATGCCCCAAAGTGATATACGCTTCCTTTCAGCAATATCTAATAACAGAATATGTTCTTTGCCAATCGAAGTGATGAGAAGAACCGTCAGGATTGGTCGGCCGCTTCAATTAAATTAAATGTTCAATATGCCCAATGCAGAACCGGCTGCAAACTCTGTCGATTGTTTAAAGTGATCAATATTGAACGCTGATTCGGACATTAAACTTTAGGCTCTATTCCTCAGAACCGTAACATTTGGAATAGTCTGCGCATACCTCACAAGAGGGTACGCGACACAGGTATAAGCCTTCCGCTTCGCAAAGCTGTTTGTACAAGAATTTTTTCCATTTCATGTCCTTGTCGTTTTTTACGGCTAATTCGGGAAAGTTGTATAGCAGCATGGCACTCAATTGCGAGCGCGACCAAAGACCTAGATCCTGCCATAAGTGATCGCTACCCAGGCTACCGGCCACGATAACGCCAATGACCCAGTCTATTTCGATAATATCGGGGTTACTGAACTGTTTAAGCAGGTTAACCAGGTCATCTTTTTCCAGCATTCGGCTAAAGTCCAGCTTGCTACCCGATGGCGCATGAGCCGGAATAATGCTGCTGCCGGGAAAAAGATGGTTTGTTAAGTCATTAAACTGCTCGCGCTCCAAGCCCATATAGTCGGGTAAAACGCCTTGTCCGGCGCACCAACTAGCCATCATACAAGCCAGCCATTCATGATTAGGCGACAGCCTGTCAGGCATATTGGATTTTAGCCGGGAATAAATTTGTTCCCGGTCGTCATGGAGTTGGAGGGCGGCAGACATGATTAATATTCGACTAGAATATCTTCATCCCTGACTATCATCTGGCAAGCCAGACGCCAGGGCGACGGTATATCGTCAACGATCATTTGATCCATTTCTTCTTTGCTGATTTTGCCGCTAACCCGCAGTACTTCTTTCTCTTTTTCGGTTAAAGGGCCGCCCATACGTTGGTGCTTTTTATCGATGCTGCTGACTTTTACCAGACAAGTGCCGCATTCGCCGTCTTCGCATTCATAATTGATCGGGATTTTGTTTTCCCGCGCCAGTTTTAAAAGCGTCTCTGTATGACTGCCTGCTACGGCATAGACGGTTTTATCCCGGTATTCGGGATTTGAAAAAGTAACTAAAGCCATGATTTACTCCTTATGAGTCTGATTGTGCTGTCGCGTGTTTCCGCGTGGAATCCACCGACCTTTATTCTTATCTGCATTCCCACGCGAGGCGTGGGAATGCAAAACGTGTGTTTGTTAAACCGGCCGAACCTTGATTGTTCCGCCCAATACTTGTGCCTGGCAAGCCAGGCGATTGTGTTTACCGGCCATGTTTTCGCGCAGGACTTTATCTTCAAGTACTGACGGTTCGGCCAGATTGTTCCAGCCTTCGGTTACTTTCATAATGCAAGTACCGCAATCGCCTTCACGGCAGCCGTAAGTAATACCTGAACCGACCTTTTCGGAAATCTCGATCACCCGGGTGCCCGCAGGCGCCGAAACAGTGATATTAATATCTTCAAAGGTAATTGACGCTTTCGCCATTGCTACTCTCCTGATGAATTAAAAAATATTAGGCAAGATCGGCCATATCGATCGTTTTGGGTTGTCTTAAACCCATTAGATCCTGTGCCATTTCATGCCCGAATTCACGACAGCTATTAATTTCTTCTTCCGTCGGAATTAACTTAATGCGTATGCCCGGAATGGGTACACGCAATTTGAGACCGCGTAAGCGATCTTCAACCATTTTCACGCCTTCCCCGGACCAGCCGTATGAGCCGAAAACACCACCCAGTTTTGATTTGAGATTGATGACAGCCAGCGAGGACAGTAAATCCCATACCGGTTTAACCGCATCGCCGTTAATGGTCGGCGTGCCGAACAGGATGCCGTCGGCACCTTCTATTAAATCGACAAACGGTGTTATTTCACTGCCTTCCAGGTCATACAAGGAAACGCGCACATGCTCCACAGCCATTGCGCCTTCATAAATGGCTTCGGCCATGCGCCGCGTATTGCCGTAGGAACTGATATAAAAGATCAGTAGGGTTTTTTCGCCTGCACTGATTTCGCTTTCCAAAGCAGGCCGCGATAATTCACGATAGCGCTGTACATAGCGTTGCGGCTGGTCGCGTAACAGCGGGCCATGCGCAGGCAGGATTTTATTCAGCGGCAGCAAGGGCTCAATCAAGTTTAGCGCCCGATTTACATACTCTTTGAACGGCCGCATGATGTGGGCATAGTAATATTCGAACGAAAAGCGAAAATCGCCGACTTCATCGTTAAACAGCCGCGCATCGCAAAAATGGCAGCCGAACACATCGCCCGAAAACAGGGTTTTTTCTTCCACTAAATAAGTGCATTGCGTATCCGGCCAATGCAAATAAGGGGTGTGTAAAAACGTTAAAGTGCGGTCGCCCAGCGATACTTTGTCACCGGTAGATACCGGCGTGTAATCGAACTCATCCTGTTTTAGCAGGGCTTTAAGCATGGATTGCGCTTTTTGGGAAATGTAAAGTTGAGCTTGCGGCGCGCGGCGCATCAGCTCGGGCAATGCGCCGGTATGATCGGGTTCAAGATGATTCAAGACAATGACTTTGATTTCGTCATAACGGGCTACCGACTCAAAACGGGCAAAAAAATCATCGGCAAAGTTTTCTTTGACCGTATCGATGATTGCCACGCCGTCGCTGCCCCGGACGACATAAGCGTTGTAACTGGTGCCGTTGGCGGTTTTCAGAATAATATCGAAGGTGCGCAATGAAGGATCGAGCGCACCGATCCAATGAACGCGTTCGGAGAGCGTGACAGCTTGCGGTACGCCATCAAGAGTCAGGACCGGAGGTTTACTCATGACCGCAACTTGCGGATGCAAGTGAGCGAGGGCAGCTTTCAATATCCTGATAGGACTGGGTTTCCTTTAAACCGATCCAGTTATCGACTGCGTACTGGTCGAATCCCGCCATTAATTCATCGCCGACTTGCATCAAGGGACGACGAATTAACAACGGATTTTTCACCATCAGCACTAGCGCTTCCTGTTCTGTCAGGTTCTCAGGTTCAATCTCGCCGTATTTGATTGCCGGGGCGCTGTAATTGAACCAATTCCGTACTGCCAACTTACCGAAAAAAGGGCGTAAGCGATCAGGCTGCCAGGCTTCAGTCAATAAATTCAGCGCAACAACCTGATGACCCGCCGCAGCTAATAATTTCTTTTGCCGGGTATTGTTGATACAACCGGGCTTTTCATAGAAAGTGACAGTAGCCATCAGGATGTCCTCAATCAGTGGCCCTGTAACTCGGCCATTGCTTCCGCCATTCTTTCCGGCGGAATGCCTGTTAAAGAGCCTGGTAAGTTAATCGGCTCGCCCAATGAATTTAATATTGCACCTTCAATAGGGCAAATACTGGCACATTGATAAACGGGGTAGTCGCCCTCGCATTCGGTGCATTTTTTGCTGTTAACCAAAAAATGCGGTTTAGCTTCATAAATGGCTTTACTTGGACAGACCGGTTCGCAAGCATAGCAATTAACGCAGGATTCAATAATTTTTACTGCCATGACAGGCTCCTAAAATACTATCGTGTGGGAATATAGGACCGTGGACTGTGTTAACACCATGGACAGCGACTTAAAACAGATTAATTCACCACGAAGGCACGAAGTACACGAAGTTTTTAACTTGGTTTTTTCTTCGTGCCTTCGTGGTGACATGTTTTTAAGACGATGTTTTATGGGATTACACTAACCTACGCACTGGCCCTAACTGAATCTTTAGCCTCATCCAACTTACCCGCTGCCGCCATCTCTTTGTAAACAGCCAGCACAGCTTCTTCGATGGGTTCCATTGCATGTTCGCCGTTGGGTGCGATTCCGGCCGCTTCAAGTTGTTCCCAAGGTTCATATCCGACTTTCGAACACAACACCGCTTCGCATCCTGCCAAAGCACGGATAGTCAGCTGCAACACGCTTTCACCGTCGCCGCAAGAAGTATCGCCGGCACAATATTGATCGGCTTTGCGATGACTGATAAAACGCACTCCATCCGGCGATGCTTCATAAATCAGGAATTCTTTGGCATGACCAAAGTGCATGTTAATCACGCCTTGCCCGCTGGTGGCTACGGCCATCAATACCGGACGCGTAGTGAGCTTGGGCTCTTCCTTATGTTGCTGTGCCTTTTGGGCTTTTTCCAAACGTTTACTGTCCATCTCAGCCTGTATAGCGACATGAATCACCTTGCGTTTTTCCATCGCCGCCTGATAGTCGATGTCCATCTCTTCAATCTTGTCCAGCGTAAACTCGTCGCCGCGATCTTCACCCAACAAGCCCACCGCATCGGCGCGGCATTGACGGCAATGACGCATCATGTTCATATCGCCGGAACAGCTGTCTTGCAGGTCTTGCAGTTCATCGGGAGTAGGGCCGCGTTGCCCCATCACGCCGTAGAAAGTGCCATGTTCGGCTTCGGCAATCAGCGGCATCACATTGTGCAAAAATGCGCCTTTGGATTTAACGACCTTGCTGACTTCTGCTAAATGCTGATCGTTTATACCGGGAATCATGACCGAATTGACCTTAACCAAAATACCTTTGGCAATCAGCATTTCCAGGCCTTTTTGCTGTTGTTGGATCAGGATTTTTGCGGCTTTTACGCCGGTAATGCGTTTATTGTTCCAGTAAATCCACGGATAAATCTTCGCGCCGATTTCAGGGTCAACGCAATTAATCGTGATAGTGACATGATCGATATTGTGCTTGGACAATTCCTCTACCGAATCGGGTAGCGCAAGACCGTTCGTTGATACGCATAATTTGATGTCCGGCGCTTCTTCGCTTAAACGGCGGAACGTTTCAAAAGTACGCTCAGGATTGGCTAACGGATCGCCGGGGCCGGCGATACCCAGAACGGTCATTTGCGGAATAGTAGCCGCCACCGCCATGGTTTTTTTAACCGCTTGATCCGGCGTCAGCACCTCAGAAACCACGCCGGGACGCGATTCATTACTGCAATCGTATTTACGATTACAGTAATGGCACTGGATATTACAAGCCGGAGCAACAGCAACATGCATTCTGGCAAAGTAATGATGGGCATCTTCCGAATAGCACGGATGATTCTGTACCTTTTCTCGTATTGAATCAGGTAATGAATCCATCTGGTTGTCGGTTGTACCGCATGAACTGGCTGAACAGCCGCCCTTTGATGCCGGAGCATCGTTTAAGACTGGTAATTCCATAATATCTGACCTCGTAAGTTGCGTTTACTTGCTTGCTAAAAGTAAATGCACAGGCCATGCCAAAGGCGATATTATGGTTTATAGTGTTGATTTATAAGGCTGTTAATTTTGTCATTGAGTGCCGTTGTTGCAAACGCAACAGTCATATTTTTAGGTTTTGTAATTAATGGGACAATGGTTTTAATGATGAAAATAACTGCGATCCCGGCATATTACAAACCGCCTGTGCATTCATGACCTTCCTTCATTGCTTCAATATGAAGGTTGGATTCGGGTTTACTCACCCCGTGCCGTCATCAGACGCAGGAACTATAAAGCTATACAATCTCAATACAGGCTTTATTGTCGATAATTAATGCTTGTTCAATGGCTTGCTTATTGTCTAGCAAGATTTTGATAGTTGTTGTTTTTGAATGATTGCCCATCTTGAGCCAAACGATCTTGGGAGGCTGTCCATGAATCAAGCCCATTTCATAAAAATCCGCATCCTGCGTGGCGATGACGAAGTCGTTTTCAATGGCATATTGGCGAATAATACTATCATTGACACGTTCCAGACCGATCAGCGCCACCTGAGTTGATCCGGGGTAGCTGTCTTGGATAAACGGCACGATTCGCCGTGACAGGTTTTCATCAAGCAATAGCTTCATAAAGCTTTGATGATTATAGATTGCCGCTCCCTATCGGCTGCAAATTGTAGGCAGGCGGTAATATCGTCATCAGTTAATTCAGGGAAGTCTTCGATAATTTCATTACGGCTCATGCCATCGGCTAGCCAGGAAAGCACATCATAAACGGTAATCCGTAAACCTCTAATGCATGGCTTGCCGCTACGTTTGCCGGGCTCAATGGTAATCATGTTGCGATAATCGATACTCATGGCTTTGCACTCGTTTGAGATTAGGTAAATCAGATTATATCGCGTTGGTTAATAAATGGGCATACAACCTAAAGCATGCACATCATGCCATTCAAAAAGATTTCTCGGCCCTAATTAATTTTCAGCATTGCGAGGACAGTTTCAGTCTTGTAGTTGGGTATGGCTTTATGCTCAATATTTCGAGGCCTTATATCGTGATGGAATTCGGGGTTGCGAATCATTGGAGTAGTGGGCGTGGATTTAAGAAAACCTTCCGGTAATATTTGGCCCTGTGGTTGCGTGGCTACCTAGCGCTATCTGTATCAGTCAGGTCATTGTAATCCAGCTGTTGTCCTTCAAACGAAGCAGACATTAACTTGAGTACTGTGTTGATCTATGTGGTAGATGCATTATGCTTGGCCTACGAAAAAGATAACAGCCCAAACAAGATACTCATCATAAATGAAATAAAAATGGAACAATTAACCGATTTAAAAGCCATATTGCATTCCAAGCGCGCCAATATTTATTACCTGGAAAAATGCCGGGTTATGCAAAAGGACGGCCGGGTGGTGTACCTGACCGAAGACAACGACCAAAAGCAATATTGGAACATCCCGATCGCCAATACCACCGTCATACTACTGGGCATAGGCACTTCGATTACACAGTCCGCAGTCAGGATGCTGGCTTCCGCCGGAGTATTGATCGGCTTTAGCGGCAGCGGCGGTACGCCGTTAATTGCCGCCTGCGAAGTCGAGTGGCTGTCGCCGCAGAGCGAATACCGGCCTACCGAATATATTCAAAACTGGATGAAGTTCTGGTTCGACGAAAGTAAACGCCTAGCCGTGGCCAAGCGTTTTCAGCAGATGCGCATCGATTACTTGCACCAGGTTTGGCGTAAGGATAAAGGTTTGCAATCCTACGGCTTCTACATCGACGATGCCGATGTAGAACTAGCATTAGACAACTTTAAGATTAAAATCGCCCAAAGCCCCAGCGTTACCGATCTGCTGACAACTGAAGCCCAGTTGACCAAAAGCCTCTACAAAATCGCCGCCACCCGAACCAAACACAGCGGTTTTACCCGCAACCATATAGGCGAAGACGACGCCAACACTTTTTTGAATCACGGCAATTATCTGGCTTATGGACTGGCCGCAACCACACTGTGGGTCTTGGGCATACCGCACGGTTTCGCGGTAATGCACGGCAAAACCCGGCGCGGCGCATTGATATTCGATGTCGCCGATCTGGTGAAAGATGCGTTGATTCTGCCTTGGGCCTTTATTTGCGCCAAAGAACAGATGAACGAGCAGGAGTTTCGTCAACAATGTCTGCAAAGCTTTGCCGAACATAAAGCTTTGGATTTTATGTTCGATACCGTTAAGGAACTGAGCTTGGAAGGTAGCCGGTTATGATGGTGACCTTTGTTTCGCAGTGTGAGAAAAATGCGCTGAACAAAACCCGCCGCGTATTGGATGCATTTGCCAACCGCATAGGCGATTGCACGTGGCAAACCGTAATTACCAATGAGGGCCTGAATGCGGTAAAAAAGCTGCTGCGCAAAACCGCATCCAAAAACACCGCCGTATCCTGTCATTGGCTCCGCAGCCGCAGCCGTAGCGAGCTGGTCTGGATAGTCGGCAACCGCAGCAAGTTCAATGCTCAAGGCATTGTGCCGGTCAATACCACGCAAAAGACCATTATCAACACCCATTGGGAAAACGACTGGCATTATCTGCCGTTGATTAAAGCCTTGACTGCATTGGCGGCGCTGTTTCACGACTGGGGCAAAGCGTCCGCTTGCTTTCAGCAAAAGTTAACCTCCCGAAAACCGCTTGCCGATCCGTTACGCCATGAATGGGTATCAATGGTCCTGCTGTCTACATTAATCAATGGTGAACAAACAGATACCGGATGGCTTAAACGTTTGGCCGACGGCGATATAAACCAATCAGCATTTAAAACCTCAAACTTAAGCAAACAGCCGATGACCGATTTGCCCAATGCCGCTTGTTTTGTGGCTTGGTTAGTCGTGTCACACCATAAGCTGCCGATCAATTGGAGCGATACGAATCGATGGAAAGATGAAGCGTCCAAGGATTTACAAAAAACGCTTAAGAGAATTACGGCCGAGTGGGGTTACCAAAATGACGGGGAGACTGAAAAATGTTTTGAATTTCCAAACGGCTTGCCCAGCCAATCAAAGCCCTGGCTTAAGCAGCTGCAAAAATGGGCCGCCAAACTGCTCGCCTGCCTGCCAAGTCTTGAACAAGCCGTCGCCGACGGCAGTTGGCGCGTAGTTTTGCATCATGCCCGCCTTTCTTTGATGCTGGGCGATCATCATTATTCCTCGCAACCTGCCGACGCGAACTGGAACGGCACGTTGGCGCTTTACGCCAACACCGACAGCAAGACCGGTCAGCTCAAACAAAAACTGGACGAGCATTTATTGGGCGTTGCTAAAAACGCGCTGACCGTCACCCATCTTTTGCCCAGGTTTGAAGACGAGCCACCCGCCGTTTATGACGTAAAGCGCCTGAAACAAAAAAGCGCCGATAAACGTTTTCAATGGCAAGACAGTGCGGTTGCCAAAATCAAAGCCTGGAAAGCCGAGCAAGGTTTAAGCGGGCAACAACGTTTTGGCTTCTTCAGCGTCAACATGGCCGGTACCGGTTGCGGTAAAACCTTAGCCAACGCCAAAATCATGCAAGCTTTATCCAAGGATGGCGACAGTCTACGCTACGCATTGGCACTGGGCCTGCGCACCCTGACTTTGCAAACCGGCGACGAATACCGGCACCGGATAGGGCTGGACGATTCGGAACTGGCGGTGCTGATCGGTTCACGGGCAATCCTGGAACTGCACACGCAAAACCATAAGCCGCAAGATGCGCATGCGGAACAACCCGGCGGTTCGGAGTCTGTGGAAGAGTTATGGGAAGACAACGCCATTGATTTTGATATACCTGACAGCACTTTAAACGCATTAAGCACGGTGTGGACGGATAGAAGCGGCAATATCGACCAACGTAAACAAAAGTTCCTCTATGCGCCGGTGCTGGCCTGCACCATCGACCACCTGATGGCCGCCACTGAAACTACACGCGGCGGCCGCTACATATTGCCTTGTTTACGGCTGATGTCTTCGGACTTGGTGATTGACGAAATAGACGATTTTGACGGCACCGACTTGATTGCAATAGGCCGCCTGATTCATTTGGCGGGGATGCTGGGCCGCAAAGTGATGATTTCATCGGCGACAATTCCGCCCGATTTGGCCGAAGGCTATTTCAATGCTTACCAGGAAGGCTGGGACTTGTTCGCCAAAACCCGCGATGTCGGCAGCCGTATCGGTTGCGCCTGGATCGACGAGTTTTCCACTCAAATCGAGACCTTAATCGATAGCGAGATCCCGGCTTACCGTTCGGCCCATCAAGCCTATACCGACAAAAAACGGCTTAAGATCAACAAACTGGCTATTCGGCGGAAAGCTGAGATTATCGCATTGGATAAAACCGAAACGGATGACTCATTGGAACAGCGCTTCTATACCGCGATACAACAAGCAGCCGTCATGCTCCATCATCGCCATGCCGGACTTGATCCGCATAGCGGCAAGCGGGTTTCGTTCGGCGTCGTTCGTGTCGCGAATATTTCCCCCTGTATCGGCCTGAGCCTGTATTTAGCGGATGCGCAATGGCCTGATGACCTGGATATTCGAGTAATGGCTTATCACAGCCAACAAATACTGTTGCTGCGCCAGGCCCAAGAACAGCATCTGGACGCCGTTTTAAAACGCGACGACAAAGATCGGGTTTTCAACGATCCGTTGATTCGGCAACACCTTGATAACAGCACTGCCGCCAATATGCTGTTCATCCTGGTCGCTACGCCGATTGAAGAAGTCGGGCGCGATCACGATTTCGATTGGGCGGTGGTAGAACCCTCGTCGTATCGTTCGATTATCCAGCTGGCAGGCCGGGTGCTGCGACATCGGGACGAAACCCCGGACACCGCCAATATCGCGTTGTTGCAATATAACCTGAAAGCGTTTACCCAGGCCGACGATTGCCTCGCTTATTGCCGTCCCGGTTATGAAAGCGAGAATCACCGCTTGGACAGCCATGATTTAAACGCACTGATTCCCTCCGGGCAATTGAGCGCAATCAATGCCTTGCCGCGTATTCAGCGCAATGCCGAGCTACAGCCGACCGAGCGCTTGGCGGATTTGGAGCATGACTGCATTCAAGAGTTGCTGACCGCTTATCAGAAACAAGGCCCCGAACAACTGCAAGGCTGGCTGAGCGGTTGCTGGTGGTTGACTGCATTGCCGCAACATTTCAGCCCTTTTAGAAAACAGGATCAGCAGCAGACTTTATATCGAATACCGGACGAAAGAGAGGAGTGGGTATTTGTCGAAAAATCGCCCAAAGGCCAGATCAACCCGGTTGAAGACCGTTACAAAATTGATTCCGCTATTGAACTCAGCCGTCAGGCGCAAGCCAGATGGTGGTTGTATCGTGATTATCAAGCTTTGATTGAAGAAGTTGCGGAACAAAAGAGCTGGTCGTTACGTGAAACTGCATTGTGGTATGGTGAAATCAATGTGCGGATTGATGACAGGGATATTTTGGGCGGTAATAGTCGCAATAGATTGAGTTATTGCGATCAATTGGGGTTGTGGAAATAAGAGTAACTCGCAACAGGGCTCATTAAAAATAGGCTATTGCACAGGCGTAGGCCGGAATAAGGCCGGCAAGCGCGTAGCGCGAGGTGGCGTTTCCGGCGAGTTCGGCGGGTATTTGCCGGAAACACCAGTTCTCGCTATCACTCGAACCGGCTTATTCCGGCCTACAGGTCTACACCCGACAATCTTCGTCGTTGTTATCGATGATTCTCTTATAGCTCAATGCGGCATTTTTCATGCGTTCAGTAGGTTCGGGTGGATTGTCCCGCAGAGCAAAAAACATTTGCCAATCATCTGGACTAAAAAGTGTTGGTTCTATCTTTACGTTGTCTTCGCTTGCCATAAATTCAGCTCGTTGATTTTTTTGATGAAATTATTAAACGTTAAAACCGCAGTTGGGATTATTGGAGTACAAGCTTAGCTTGTACTTGGCAGTCGAAGACTGCACTCCGATAGTGTCTGAGTAAGTTTTCGTGTTTAACGATAACATAGTTTTATCTTTGTTCCCAGGCGCTGTGCCGCTGCTATTAAGTTAAGGAAACGCCATTGAAAACTTATGTCTATTGAACAAAGTTCTCGCTGCTGTAGGGTGCTCCCTACTTGATTAACATTGAGCTGAAGCTTGAGAACCGGCGTAAAGCTTAACTTAATGGCCGTGGGGCAACGCGTGGGAACGAGACATATTTGGACAGTTGGCTTTGATCGGCCATAGTTTAAGCGGTTACAGAATATAAATACGTAGATCGACTTATAACTTTCCCTACATTACACTCTCGTTCGCCATTAATTTAGAGGGACAGTGATATGTTAGACCCCGCAATCGAAAATTTTTTGTCCGAGCGTAGAGCTTCCAAGATTAAGAAGAATCTAAAACCCGGCAGCAGCAATGATGAAAAACACTCCGTTGAGCTTGAAGCGGCTGAGTTTTTCCGCTTGAGCAACTGGTTGCCCGATGCCGCCAAGCGGGCAGGGTGGTTATCGATGCTGACCCATCCCGGCAAATTCACTCATCCAAGCGCTAAAGCCAATGCAATAATCGCTAACGCCGAAGCAAAACCCGACGGCTTTTTACGCACCGGTAATGCGGATGCCGACCTTGATGTGTTAGGCAATGCCGCCGCGTTGGATGTTTATAAATTTCTATCTTTATCATTAGCCGACGGACAAACGGTATTGGCGCATTTAGAACAAAACAGCGCAGCCATTCAAGCGCAGTTTAAGCTGCCCGAACTGCCTTTTGCCGAGTTGCAACAAGACTTGTTAGCTATCAAGCAAACTTCGGGCATCGCCAAAACCTCGGAAAAAATCAAGCAAGTGTATTTTCCGGTTGATGGCGGCTACCACTTGCTATCTCTACTCAGCCCGTCGGGTTTGATGTTTAAACTCAAGGAACGCATTAACGTCATGCGTTTTTCCGATCAAGCCAAACAAGCCCGCGAAGACCGCCGCCATCAAGTTCATAACGAACACGGTTTTGACGAACTGTATAACCTTGTGGTGATCGGCTTTGGCGGCACCAAACCGCAGAATATCAGCGTTCTCAACAGCCAGAACGGCGGCACAGCCTACTTGCTGCCATCCCTGCCACCGCAATTGGAAGTACGCGCGATTCAGCCGCCTAAAAACAGCTTTTTTAGCGACAGCCTGTATTACAAGCATTATCAAGACAGCTTCAAGGCCTTGCACCGCCTGCTTGCAGTCAATCATAACAACGTCGATATCCGCGACGGCCGAGACTATTGGATAGAGTCTATTGCCGAACAAGTCATCGAAAAAGTCTGGCAATTGAGACAACTCGATGCAGGTTGGTCAGAAATAACCAATTTGCCGACGGCGGAAAAAATCTGGCTGGATGCGGCTTATCTTGAGCAACGCGAAAACCAAGACGATTGGCTGGACCACATTATCCGCAGCCTGACCGACTGGTTTCGCATCGCCTACGAAAAAACAGTCGGCAAAGACAAAGCGATTTTCTTCGGCGATGTTGAACTGGCTCATATCCGGGCAGTACTGACAGCGATGCGGGAGGATTTACGGTGAACCGCTTCTTAATCATCCCGCGCTTACAAATCCATAACGCCAACGCATTGTCCAGCCCTTACACCATCGGCTTTCCTGCGATGACGGCCTGGCTGGGCGGCGTTCATGCCTTGCAGCGCAAACTCAACGGCGGACAATTTGATGAACTGGTCTTTACCCGCGCCGCCGTTGCCTGTCACAGCATTGACCTGCAAACCCATAAAGGTCGGGGCGATTATGTGCATTCGATTATCGGCACCGGCAATCCGCTGGATAAAAACGGCGAGCGTCCGTCGTTCATTGAAGAAGCCCGTTGCCATCTGACCGTATCGTTAGTTATCGAATATCAAGGCGTTGACGCGGATGACTACGATACGTTTTTAGCTGCAATCGAAACCCAGCTGAATACGCTCAAACTGGCCGGCGGCGACATTCTGGGCTTTAACAAGCCGGAGTTGCTGAAAGTGGGCGCTAACGCCGACTTAGCCAAACTCACCCGTAAACTGATGCCAAGCTATGTTCTCAAAGAGCGCCGCGATTTAATGATCGAAGCCATGCAAAACCAAGGCGACAACATAGACGCGATTGACGCATTGCTTGATTACTTAACTGTACAGCACCGTAGCGAAGCCGACGAAGCCAATGCTGTTGAATTAAGCAGCGAAGAGCCCTCTCCAAAGGGAGAGGGTTGGGTGAGGGGAAATCAAAAGGCCGATAAAGTAAGACAAACCGAATGGACAGCCAAACGCAAAACCGCAGGCTGGATCGTACCGATTGCGACCGGCTTTCACGGCATCAGTGCATTGGGCAAAGCCGAAAACCAGCGCGACCCGGACACTCCGCACCGCTTCGCGGAAAGCTTGGTCACGCTGGGCGAGTTTGTGATGCCTTACCGCATCAAGCGCTTGGACGACCTGCTTTGGCACAGCCGCTACGATGCCGAAAACAACCTTTACCTGATTGAACAAAACAACCGCAAGGAAAAATAACATGGCTAAGAAAGACACCATCGCAACCGCCTCAGTACTCGCATTCGAGAAAAAACTCGTCCCCTCCGACGGCCGTTTTTACGGCACAACCTGGGACAAACGGACCGAGCAGGCCATACCGCTTAAACTGCTGGAAAAATCGGTGCGCGGCACCATTTCCAATCGCCTGAAAAAAGCCCTGCAAGACGACCCGATGAAGCTGGACGCCGAAGTCGAAAAGCCCAATTTGCAAACCGTCGATAGCTGCGCATTGGGCAGCGATCAGGATACCTTGAAACTCAGTTTCACCCTGAAAATCCTCAGCGGCGTGGAAAAGCCTTCGGCCTGTAACAGCGCCGAATTCAATGCCGGTTATGCAAATGCGGCCAAAACTTATATCGATTCGGAAGGTTTTAACGAACTGGCCAAACGCTATGCCGTCAATATCGCCAACGCCCGCTTCTTATGGCGCAACCGGGTCGGTGCTGAGCGCATTGAAGTTGTCGTTACCGTGAAAAACCAGGGCGAACAGCAAAGTTGGACATTCGACGCGAAGGCCGTCAGCATTAAACATTTCGACCATAACCAAGCCGACATCGCCGCGCTGGCCGCCAAAATTGCCGCCGCACTGGCCGGTAACAGCGAATTCTTATTGCTGGAAATCAACGCCTACGCCCAAGCCGGTCTGGCCCAGGACGTCTACCCCAGCGAAGAACTGGTGCTGGACAAAGGCAACAGTAAATCGAAAAAAAGCAAAATTCTGTACCACATCGACGGCATTGCAGGCATGCACTCGCAAAAAATCGGCAACGCGCTGCGCACCATCGATACCTGGTATCCGGAGCACGGCGAGGCCGACATCGGCCCGATTGCAATCGAACCTTACGGCGCAGTCACCAACCTGGGTAAAGCTTACCGCACGCCTAAAGACAAAGCCGATTTTTACACTTTGTTCGACCGTTTTGCCAGGGGCGAAACCCTGTCCGGCAAAAACGACGAGCATTACGTCATGGCCGTGTTGGTGCGCGGCGGCGTATTCGGCGAAAGCGGCAAGGATTAACCATGAACCATTATCAGGACATCACGTTGCTGCCGGATACCGAAATCGGTTTGCATTTTGTTTGGGAAAAAGTCTACCGGCAGATTCATTTGGGCTTGGTTGAAATGCAGGACGATAACGGCAATTTGCCTATCGGTATCGCCTTGCCCGCCTACAGCGCAGACAAGCACCAGCTCGGTAACAAGTTGCGGCTGCTGGCCGAAACCGAAGACCTGCTTCAGCGCTTTAATGCCCAACAATGGCTGAACCGCCTGAGCGATTATGCGCATATAACCGGCATCCGCAATGTTCCCGAGCGTATCCAAAACCACGCCTGTTACTACCGGATTCAACCTAAAAGCAGTAACGCAAGATTGGCAAGGCGTAAAGCCAAGCGGGAAAACACCGGCATTGAACAAGCCCTTGCCGCACTTGAAAACACGCCGGAGCAACGCAGCGACGCTCCTTATATCTGGGTTAAAAGCCAAAGCAGCGGCGAGCGCTTTCGATTGTTTATAGGCTATGTTGAAGTTTCGGAACCCGTCAGCGAGGGCTTTAACGCGTATGGATTGAGCCGGCAAAGCAGCGTTCCCGTTTTTTAACCATTGCTTGGTTGCGCTTTTTAAAAACTTAGAAGAATCAATATCTTGGAGTTAGCGGGTTTTTGCTTGGTAAAAACCGCTAAACTTACCTAAGCTATTGATGTGTTAGTTAATTCCCGAGCATATTTACAGTTCACTGCCGCACAGGCAGCTTAGAAATGGTGTAAAAATGAACTTACCGGTGCTGAGGAGGTTCACTGCCGCACAGGCAGCTTAGAAAACTCAGCTTTGAATGTGAGTTGGCGGGTGCTGGTTCACTGCCGCACAGGCAGCTTAGAAAAATTAAATCGGATACCGTAGGCCCGACCACCATGTTCACTGCCGCACAGGCAGCTTAGAAAATGATTCAGTTGCAAAAATCCACACCAGTAGCGTTCACTGCCGCACAGGCAGCTTAGAAATCCAGGATGTCGCGGTTAAGGTCGCCGACATAGTTCACTGCCGCACAGGCAGCTTAGAAAGTCACCTCGTCGGCCTGGGATATTCTGATTCCGTTCACTGCCGCACAGGCAGCTTAGAAAACTTTAAGAATGACGGCATCGCTTGGTAGGACGTTCACTGCCGCACAGGCAGCTTAGAAAAGAAATCACGGCGTTTAAATAATCCGCTGCAGGTTCACTGCCGCACAGGCAGCTTAGAAATGTCCGGGATGTAGAGCCAGGCTATTTGTTGAGTTCACTGCCGCACAGGCAGCTTAGAAATTGAATAACAGCGGAATTAATCGCATCGCGCAGTTCACTGCCGCACAGGCAGCTTAGAAAAACCGCAACAGCCGCGTGGTATGCAAATATTCGTTCACTGCCGCACAGGCAGCTTAGAAAGAAATCAAATAATGACGCATTTCCCCACGTCTGTTCACTGCCGCACAGGCAGCTTAGAAAGATTAAAATATGCTCAATAAAGTGATGTTGATGTTCACTGCCGCACAGGCAGCTTAGAAAGTTGGCGCATTGGCGGCATGACCGGCATTTTGGTTCACTGCCGCACAGGCAGCTTAGAAAGCCAATCAGAAAAAAATTGATGATGCGCTTAAGTTCACTGCCGCACAGGCAGCTTAGAAAAGCAGGACAGCAAAGGCCAGCGAATTCTAATCGTTCACTGCCGCACAGGCAGCTTAGAAACGACGGCATTCGTGTTTATGCTGAATCTCAATGTTCACTGCCGCACAGGCAGCTTAGAAACAAATGGATTAGGAAATCCACCGTTAAACAAAGTTCACTGCCGCACAGGCAGCTTAGAAAAATCATTATCTATATGCGTTATTTGCAAATAAGTTCACTGCCGCACAGGCAGCTTAGAAAGACCGCGAGAACAATAAAGCGGCACGGCCATTGTTCACTGCCGCACAGGCAGCTTAGAAAATAATTATGTGGTCGTAATGTAGGGAGCCGGTGTTCACTGCCGCACAGGCAGCTTAGAAACTGTTAATACAGTTCCACCTAATGCAGGGCCAGTTCACTGCCGCACAGGCAGCTTAGAAAAGACGGAAATATTATTGATTCAAAACGAACTGGTTCACTGCCGCACAGGCAGCTTAGAAAAGCGCCGTGTTGGCCGCATCAGCTGCCGATTTGTTCACTGCCGCACAGGCAGCTTAGAAATCACTGAGGATAAAAGTTTTACCCGTCCCAGCGTTCACTGCCGCACAGGCAGCTTAGAAATGAACAGATCCCAATAGACCAGTTTGACTAACGTTCACTGCCGCACAGGCAGCTTAGAAACTATTCCAGATGCACTGTCAGGATATGGATTTGTTCACTGCCGCACAGGCAGCTTAGAAAATGAGGCCGGGGAAACTTACCTGCCAAAGTTAGTTCACTGCCGCACAGGCAGCTTAGAAATGTTGTATTTCTGCGCCCTGGTCTTGGGTAGCGTTCACTGCCGCACAGGCAGCTTAGAAATGTAATGACGGGCTTTACTGAGCCATAGAGACGTTCACTGCCGCACAGGCAGCTTAGAAAAGCATTTATCAACGCTACCATCGGAACTTTTCGTTCACTGCCGCACAGGCAGCTTAGAAAAGCAAGTTTCCGCCAGAAACTGCGTCGTAAATGTTCACTGCCGCACAGGCAGCTTAGAAATACCTTTCAGGATGCGGCCAGTTCCGGTCGTGGTTCACTGCCGCACAGGCAGCTTAGAAAAAGGAGGTGAGTTAAACCGGATTGAATTCGGTGTTCACTGCCGCACAGGCAGCTTACAAGACATTAAAACAACCCCATCAAGCCACATCAAGCCACATCATGATACCAATCCAAAAGCTCTTCACCGCCCCAGTTTTCCGCATCGCCGGGGATGTGTTCATCGGTTTGGTAGAGCGTCATTTGTCCGGGTTTGGGCGATGTGACCAATAAGCTTTCTGCATATTCAACCGAGCAGCCTTGTTTGCCGTTTTCATCTTTTAACCATTGCGTTGCCATTGCGATGGCTTCTTGCCGGGTTTCACCAAAGCCAAAGACGGCATAATCGTGTTGCACATATAAAATAGTCATTGCGGCTCCAAATTAGTTAAATTTGCTTCATAGTAATATCCAAAGTCAAAATCCGGTAAGCGATTTGCCTTGGCGTCATATTCAGCAGGCGGGCGGCTTTGGCTTGTACCCAGCCGCTTTGCTCCAACGCGGCAATGACCCGCTCACGGTCATCCATGTTTTCATCGTTAAAATCAATCGCAGGCGCTTTTTGCGGTTTATGACTGATAGCGGTGCCTATTTCGTCTTCAAGGCCGGTGCTGACCATCACGTCGCGATCGATGATGCCGTTTGGGCTCATGATGGCGGCGCGCTCCAGCCGGTTTGCCAGTTCGCGGACGTTGCCGGGCCAGCTGTGCTTCATCAATATGCGTATCGCGCTTTCCTTGATTTCCAGCGGTCGTCCGCCTTGTTGCTGCGAAATCCTGCCGAGCAGGAATTCGGATAACTCCGGAATATCCTCAGTCCTGTCGCGTAAGGCCGGCATCTGGACCGGCATGACATTAAGACGGTAATACAAATCTTCCCTGAACTCGCCTTTAGTCACTTCTTCTTCAAGATCGCGATTGGTTGCGGCAATGATGCGGACATTGACTTTGATGGTCTGGGTTCCGCCGACCCGTTCGAATTCGCCTTCCTGCAATACGCGCAGCAGTTTGGCCTGGAACGAGGCGGAAATTTCGCCGATTTCATCGAGAAACAGGGTGCCGTTATCGGCCAGTTCAAAACGGCCTTTGCGCTGGCTGACCGCGCCGCTGAACGCGCCTTTTTCGTGGCCGAACAGTTCGGACTCCAATAAGGTGTCGGGCAGGGCGGCGCAATTCAGTTTTAAAAAAGGTCCGCTGGCACAGCCGGAGTTAAAGTGAATCGCATTGGCGACCACTTCTTTACCGGTGCCTGATTCGCCCCGGATTAATACCGTGGTGTTCCATTTTGCAACTTGGCGTATCAGGTCGAACACTTTCAACATCGGCGGCGAGTGGCCGATGATGTTTTCAAAGCTGTAGTTCTTGATCAATGCTTGTTTAAGTTGATCGCGTTCGCTGAGCAGATGGCGCTGTTTGCGTTCGATGACCCGCAACATTTTGACGCTTTGCGCAATCAGGTTGGCGATCATCTCCATGAAGCGGGCGCGCTCGCCCAGAAATTGGCTGTTATCCGGCTGGGCGGCGAGTACGCCGATGGTGTCGCCTTCTTCTATATAGATAGGCGAGCCGATAAAAGGCAGTTCGGGATCGTACAAACCCAAACGGCCTAAAAAACGCGGTTCTTCGGATACTTTTTCAATGACGATGGTGCTGCCTTCGTCCAGTATGGCTCCCATCAGGCCTTCGCCGGGATTGTACCGGACCGGCTCGGTAAATTTACCGCCGCCGTTGGTGTGGACAACGCTGACAATCATGCTGTTACTTTCGATTTCCCGCAGCGTTATCATGCCGGACCGCATGCCGGACCGTTTGTGCAGTATCTCCAATACCGCTTGTAATTTAGCGTGCAAATCGTGAGTGCTGTTGAGCACTTGGCTGATGATATACAAAGTATCAAGTTCAGCTTCGATCAGTTGTATACGCTCAGTCATTACCTACCCCTTTAAATATCTGTCTATGCAGAGGAAAACTGATCTTAAACCGGCATCCTTGGTCATAATCCGGGTCTATTTCAATAAAGCCGTGATGCTGGTTGACAATTTCCTTTGCCATCACCAGTCCCATTCCGGCTTGATTGCCGCCCATGGTGCGCGTGGTATAAAAAGGTTCGAATACTTTTGCGCGTTTTTCAACCGGAATACCGGCGCCGCTGTCTTCAATGCTGACATAAATCAAATCGGCATCGGTATCGGTCGTAATCTTAAGCCGCTGTTCCGTGCCGCCCGGTTCGCAAATAGCGTCAATCGCATTGTCTATCAATTGCTTGAATAATATACGCAGGCGGTTTTCGGAACCGAGCATGGTTGGCAGTTTTGACTTGGGTTGCCAATGCACTTCTATGTCGTTACTACAAATCCGTTGGTTGCTGAGTAACAGCACTTCATGCAGAAGCTGATTGATGTTTACAGGAATAACGGCGGCTTGCAGAATCTCGGGAATGCATTTTTGCATGGTCGCAACCGCTTCTTCGCCGGACTGCTGAATTTGTTGCAGGATTTGTAATAGGCCGGCATGTTGATCATCCCGTCTATGCTTTAAGATTTGCTCGGCCGCCCTGATTTGGTTCATCGGCATTTGTATTTGGTGCATTGCGCCCAGCAATGTTTCTCTTATGCCGCGCACCCGCTCATCCTCAGACATCACGGTTTTTAATGTCTGGATATGTAGCTCTTCCATTTGCCTGCGTTGCCGGGTTATGTCTGTTAATGTCAGTATCAGATACTGTTTCGATACATTCTCGAAAAAGGCATCGACATTAACTTCATTTTCTACGAACCAGTTTCCGGCGCAAGAAAACCAGCGGGTTCTCAAGTTGTCTTTGCTTTCTACTTTAAATTCACGGTTATTAAAACCTTGCTCCTTGCTTTGCAACTCAGACCATAAATCGCCCATTTCCTCGCGCAGCAATGTTAAGAAATAAGTTGCAGGTTCGCCTTTGTCTAGGTCGCTGACCAGGGCTTTATAGTTATGGTTATCCAAAATAACCTTGTCCTGATCATCCAGTACCACCATCGCGATAGGCGATGAATTAATGACCGATTCAATCAATAGCTTTTGGTTGATGACCTTTTTTTCCGATTCATAAGGCTGGGTAATATCCCTATGCATACCAATGTAATGAGTGATTGCACCGGTTTCGTTCAACATCGGGGCAATGGTCAAATCAGAGAGATAACGCTGACCGGATTTATGCCGGTTGCATAAGGTTCCGCGCCATATTTTCTTGCTGCTGATGGTACGCCATAAATTATGATAGACCTCTTTGGGTGTGCGTTTGTCCGATAATAGGGATTCGTTTTCACCCAGAATATCTTCAGGCCGATAACCTGTCACTCTGCAAAACTCTTGATTAACATAAAGAATTTTGGCTTTTTTGTCGGTAATGGAAATGGCTATCGGCACTTGTTCAACGGTTTCGGCAAACAAGCTGTACAGCATCTTGTCACCATAGCCTTCACCAAATAAATCAGGTGCAAGTTCGCCGATGACGTTCGCCATGTTGGTATGCGTTTGTAAAAATCGCAATGAAGTTTTTTTCATAGGTTATGGCCGGGGTGAGAGTACTTTATGATGGCTTTATTGAGTTTATCTAGCAAATATAGCGCCAACATTAATGCTTTGTCTTGCTTATATCTCAAGCTGTCATGGCTCAACCTTGTTTGTAACGCCATGTCTTAAAGCAAGCGGGTTGATGAATGATAAGACTTTGTAAGGTTTACGACAAAACATTTCTATCGATGTAGATATGTATCACTTGTAACAGTTTTGATGCACTGATTTGGGCGGTTTTTTACAGGGTATCCGGGCCACAAACTTGCTGCGTCAGCACATTTTTCGAATTGGCATAATTGATGCTTTGAGTCTGATAAACAGAATAGCCCTTCAAACAGCCTGGAAAAAACAGTGAGTGAATATCTTCTTCTTTTATTAGGCACGGCTCTGGTCAACAACGTGGTTCTGGTTAAATTTCTTGGCTTGTGTCCGTTTATGGGCGTCTCGAAAAAACTGGACTCGGCATTGAGTATGGGGTTGGCGACAACCTTTGTATTGACCTTGGCCGCGATGACCAGCTGGATGCTGGAACACTTTATTTTAGCGCCTTTCAATATCCAGTTTTTACGGATACTCGCTTTTATCCTAGTCATTGCGGCCGTGGTGCAGTTCACCGAAATGGTTGTGCATAAGACCAGTCCGGTGCTGTATCAGATATTGGGTATTTTCCTGCCGCTGATTACGACTAATTGCGCGGTTTTGGGCGTGGCCTTGCTCAATGTGCAAGAGCAATACGGTTTTATGCAAAGTATGATTTTCGGTTTCGGTTCTGCACTCGGGTTTACCCTGGTTATGGTGCTTTTTGCGGGTTTGCGCGAGCGCTTGGCGTTAATGACTGTTCCTCCGCTCTTTGCAGGTACGCCGATTGCGTTTATTACCGCCGGTATTTTATCGCTTGCATTTATGGGTTTTGCAGGGCTTTACAGTAAATAATTTACAGGAAATAAGCTATGTATGTTTTATCCGCCATTGTAAGTTTAACCTTATTAGGATTGTTTCTAGGCTTGCTGCTGGGCATTGCAGCCCGGTATTTAAAGGTTGAAAGCAGCCCGATTGTCGATGAATTGGAAGCCTTGTTGCCCGGTTCCCAATGCGGCCAGTGCGGCTTTCCGGGTTGCCGGCCTGCCGCCGAAGCATTGGCCGAAGGTAAGGCGCCTGCAACGATGTGTCCTCCGGGCGGTAGCGCTCTGGCCGAACAAATCGCCGCTTTATTGGGTTTGGATCTGGACTTAAGTGATGTAAAAGAGCCCGAACTGCTGGTTGCCAGGGTCAGTGAAGCGACCTGCACAGGTTGTACCCGCTGTTTTAAAGTCTGTCCTACCGATGCCATTGTCGGTGCGCCCAAGCAAATTCACGCGGTCGTTGCCGATGCTTGCATAGCCTGCAAGAAATGTGTCGATGTCTGTCCGACCGAATGCCTGCAAATGCACCCGATTGAGGTTACTTTGCGTAACTGGCGCTGGGCCAAACCTCTGAATGTTCCGGTGCAAGGCATAGGAACAGGGAGTAATGCTGTATGTTAAGTCTTTTTAAAAAACCGCGTATTCGTGGCGGCGTTCATACAGAGGAGCATAAAACCGCGACTGTCGCATTGCCGATAGCCAACAATTTTCCGCTGCCGAAAAAACTGTATATTCCGCTGCAACAACACGTCGGCAAGCCCGCAGAGCCGGTGATCAAGGTCGGTGAAAAAGTGCTGAAAGGGCAGTTATTAGCCTACAGCCAAGGCCTGATTTCCGCACCGGTGCATGCTCCCAGTTCAGGCATTATCATTGATGTGAACGATTATCCTGCACCGCACCCGTCAGCGTTGCCTATTCGAACTATTGTGCTGGAAACGGATGGCAAAGACGAATGGATAGCAACACAAATTGTAGACGACCCGTTTGCGTTAAATCCTGAAGAAATCAGTTTTCGTGTCGGTGCTGCGGGTATTGTCGGCTTAGGCGGCGCAACTTTTCCAACGGCGGTCAAACTCAACATGGGGCGCGAAAACCATGTCGATACGCTGATTATAAACGGCTCGGAATGTGAGCCTTATTTATGCTGCGATGACAGATTGATGCAGGAGCGCGCCGAGCAGATTATCGACGGTGTGCGCCTGATGCTGCACGGCATGGAAACTGATAATGCGGTGGTGGCGATTGAAGACAACAAACCGCAGGCTTATCAGGCGATGCTTGCCGCAGCCGAACCCTATGCGCAGATTAAGGTCATGCAAATCCCTACCCGCTACCCGATGGGATGGGACCGGCAGTTGATCCGTTATGTCACCGGTAAAGAAGTCCCGGTCGGCTGCCGCTCATCGGAAATCGGCGTGACCATCCATAATGTCGGTACCGCTTATGCGGTCCATAAAGCGATCCGCCTTGGACAACCTTTGCTTGGCCGTGTTGTCACTGTAGCGGGCGGCGCAGTGAAACGCCCGATGAATGTAGAAGTCCCGTTCGGCACCTTGATCTCTGAGCTGTTCGACTTTTGCGAGGTGAAATCGGATGAAATCGCTCGCATCGTTATGGGCGGCCCGATGATGGGCGATTCGTTACCGCATGTCAGTTTGCCTACCGTTAAAGCCACCAGCGGCATCCTGGCATTGAACCAAAGCGAACTTAAAAACACCGAGGAACAGCCCTGTATCCGTTGCGCCAGTTGTGTCAGCGTTTGCCCTGCGGGATTGCGGCCTTTGGATATGGCGAACAACATCCGTATTAACCAGCTGGATACGGCGGTGGATTTAGGCTTGAAAGACTGTATCAGTTGCGGTTGCTGCTCTTATATCTGTCCGTCGAATATCCCATTGGTGCAATATTTTAAATATGCTTCCGGCGAAGTAGTCGCCAGACAGCAAGCACAACATAAATCCGAGCAAACCAAACGCTTGATGGATGCCCGTAATGCCCGCATGGAGCGCATCGCTCAGCAACAACGCGAAGAGGAGTTGGCTCGCATAGCGGCTAAGGCCGAGCGGGAACGATTAAAAGCCGAGAAGGAGGCGTTGGTATGATTTCGCATATGAAGCCGAGCAGTGGCGCACATGTAGGCGCTAATAACAGCGTCAGCCATATTATGTGGCAAGTCATGCTGGCGCTATCGCCTGCGACGGCGTTCGGGCTGTTGTGCTTTGGTTGGCCCGCGTTGAACCTGTTTATTATTACCGTGTTATCGGCGGTTGTGTTTGAAGCCTTATGTGTGCGTCTTCGGGGCAGGGTGGCTAAACCCGTCATTATGGACGGTTCCGCCGTGCTGACCGGCTGGCTGCTGGCCATTACGCTGCCGCCTTGGGCTCCGTGGTGGATAGGCGTTGTCGGTTCCGGACTGGCGATTATTTTAGGCAAACAGGTTTATGGCGGATTGGGGCAAAACCTGTTCAATCCGGCTATGTTGGCGCGTGTTGCGCTGCTGATTTCTTTCCCTATCGAAATGACGACATGGGCGAATGTGTCGCCGTTGTTCTTTTCGCATTCGCCGGGTCTGATCGAAAGTTGGCACATTACTTTTTCAGGTTTGGAAGATATAGATGCTAATACCGGTGCGACTACGCTGGGCTTCATCAAAACCGAGTTTTCCCAGAACCGTTTATTAACGGATATCCTGAAAGATTATTCCGGTTTTCTTAGTTTTATCGGTTGGTCTCGCGGCAGTTTGGGCGAAACATCGACACTATTGATGGGCTTGGGCGGCATCTGGTTAATTCGCCAAAACGTGATTCAATGGCAGATCCCGGTGTCTTTATTGCTGACGGTTGCGTTGTTAGCCGGCGTTTTTCATGTCGTGGATAGTGAGCATTATATTAGCCCGCTGCTGCATTTGAATTCCGGCGCGATGATGTGTGTGGCCTTTTTCATTGCCACCGACTATGTCACCTCGCCGAATACGCCGCCAGGTCAGATGGTGTTCGGCGCGGGTTGCGGGCTGCTGATTTTCGTTATCCGAACTTGGGGCGCGTATCCCGAGGGCGCGGGTTTTGCGGTGCTGTTAATGAACTCGGCGACACCGCTGATCGACCATTATATTCATCCCCGGATCTACGGACGTGACCGTAAAGGCAAGCCGCTTGAAATACCGAAATCGTAATTGTGGAAGTGTAGTTGTGGGAGCGGCTTTAGCCGCGATAAGCGCGGCTAAAGCCGCTCCCACAAAGTTTTATCATGTATGTGAACTGAAGCGTAAGCCATGAAAATTGACCCAGCCACCATCGAACGCCTGAAAGAGAAAATAGCCGTTTACCGGGAATTCCTGAAAAATTGGCTGGAACCGTCGAACCTGGCGCAGCTTAGACCCAAGCTGGAATTTCAAACAGGCGTTTTAGCAGGATTCGCTTTGATCGCCAGTGTGCTGCTGGGTGTCACCAATTGCAGTACCGAGGGCACTATTCAACGCAGGCTTGATGAGGATTTAAAAAAATCCCTTGAAGAAGTGGTACCCGCGGCTCTTTATGACAACGACATGCTACAAGACACGCTGACCATTCCGTCTGCCGAATACAATATCGGCACCAACGAGACCACGGTTTATATCGCCAAAAAGTCCGGCAATGTTAGCGCCGTATGTTTTAAGTTTACCGCGCCGGACGGCTATTCCGGCGCTATCAATATGATTATGGGCATAGACCGCGACGGCAATATTTTGGGCGTACGCGTACTCAGCCACAAAGAAACTCCGGGCCTCGGCGATAAAATCGAAGTTGCAAAGTCGGACTGGATATTGAAGTTCGTCGGTCGCTCGCTGGACAACTTAGCGCCTGCAAAATGGGCGGTTAAAAAAGACGGCGGAGAATTCGACCAATTTGCCGGGGCGACGATTACCCCGCGTAAATCAGTACAGGCCATTTATCGCGGCTTGCAGTTATTCAAAGCGCATCAAGAACAACTGATCAATCCTTGAGGGCATTGCCATGTTTTTATCTGAGACCTATCGTAAAATCGCCACGGACGGCATTTGGAACAATAACATCGTGTTCGGGCAAAACCTGGCGCTCTGCCCATTACTGGCAGTAACCGGAACAGCCACCAACGGCTTAGGCATGGGGCTCGCTACGCTGGTGGTTATCATCGCGTCTAACGGCCTTATTTCAGTGACCCGGCATTTAATCCCCAGCGAAATCCGCATCCCGATTTTTGTGTTATTGATCGCAGCCCTGGTGACTTTAGTCGATATTTTAATGAATGCCTGGGCGCACGAGCTTTATAAAGTGCTGGGTTTGTTCATTGCGTTAATCGTTACCAATTGCGCCTTATTAGGCCGCGCCGAAGCTTTTGCTTCCAAGCAGCCGGTAAAACATGCGCTGTGGGACGGCTTGATGATGGGCTTGGGTTTCCTTCTCGTTCTGGTTGCTCTCGGTGCGGCAAGAGAAATAAGCGCATCGGGTACATTGTTCGCCAATGCATCCGTGTTACTGGGCGAATCGTTCAGATTTCTGGAAGTCACCGTCATTCCTAACTACAAAGGCTTTTTATTGATGGCGCTGCCGCCTGGCGGATTCATTATGCTGGCCTTTTTGATTGTCGGTAAGCGCCTGATAGACCAAAAAATTGCAGAAAGAAAAGAAAGAAAAGTATCAGTAACCGTATTAACCGCAGCGACCGCTGAGGAGTAATCATGAACGTCGGAGTTTGTTACGCTGAAGTCGATAGGCAACTATGGATGCGCTTGGAAGTGCCTGATAACAGCACCATAGAAGAAACCATTAATTTGTCCGGAGTCTTGACGCTCTATCCTGAGATAAACCTGACCAGCCAGAAAGTGGGCATATTCGGCAAAATTGCCGCGCTGGATACCCCGGTAAAGGATGGCGACAGGGTGGAAATTTATCGTCAAATCACTGTCGATCCGCAGACAGTGCAACGGCGAAGACGTTAGGTCATTTTTTAAAGGAGCAGCAATGTATATATGTGTTTGTAAAGCTGTGACCGACTCGCAGATTTTAACGGCTATTGAAAACGGTGTGTGTACGCGAAAAAAGCTAACCCATTGTTTCGGAATAGGCAAAGATTGTGGGAAATGCAATGAAGAAGTCAATGCTTTGCTTGAGCAAAGCATGGCGCCCGTTCAACCCTTACCTCCAGCAATGAATCAACCTATCCTGTAACTCAATCTAGAGAAATCACTATGAAAGGCGACACCAAAGTCATTGAATACCTCAATAAAGCACTGGAAAATGAACTGACAGCGATCAACCAGTATTTTCTCCATGCCAGAATGTACAAAAATTGGGGCTTTCAAAAGCTTAACGAAAAGGAATATCACGAATCCATTGATGAAATGAAACACGCCGATCAGATTATCGAGCGTATTCTTTTTCTTGAAGGCCTGCCTAATGTGCAAAATATTGGCAAAGTGATGATCGGTGAGAATACAAAAGAAATGCTCGGCTGCGATTTAAAACTTGAGCAAATTGCAGTCCCTTTACTGAGAGAAGCGATAGCTTATTGCGAAAAGGAAAGTGATTTTGTTTCGCGCGATATTTTTGCTCATATTCTGGAGTCGGAAGAAGAGCATATCGACTGGCTGGAAACGCAGCTGGAATTGATTGAAAAAGTAGGTTTGGAAAATTATTTGCAGTCGCAAATGTAGAGATAGATACAGGTAACGAAGCTGGGCGGGATTTGATCAGTTGTAGGGAGTCCAGGCGTGGGCGCGAATACTCATTACAGCATTGACAACCCTTAGGATCAACTTAAAGAGAATAAAATAATGAATAATGAATATAAATCAATCGTAGATGAATTTCAGATTAAACTTACACAATTGCAGGAAGATAGTAAGACAGATAGCGATCATCCAGAATTGTTTAGTAAACATAAGAAGACATGCCTTTTTGAGAAATGGCAAAAAATAGGTAAGTTACTGATGGATTTTGAAGATATAGATAACGAACCAGAAATTACAGAGGTGGATCAATTAGCCAAAAATAGGAAAATTTTTGAAAGTTTGAAACGTAAACAGGAAAAAGATCATTAAATGATCTAGGCAATGAATTTTCTCTAGTTTCCAAGCCCCAAACTTGGGAGTTCGGTATTAGAAGCTCTAGCTTCCCGTCTCGCGAAGCTACGACATGGATGCAGGAGGTAGAGCAACGCAGGAACGGTTGCCGAGAGCTTCGCCTTCTGGGTTCCCAATCTCCAGATTGGGAACCAGCGCAAGATTATTTGCAATCGCAAATGTAAGGTCAGGTAAATCGGGTAATAGCTTTCCGTTACCCGATTTTTTATTTGATGTGATTGGTCCGGAATATTTCGCTTTATTTTTGTTTCGCGAGTTCCCAAACTCAAGCTTGGGAACTCGGTAAAGGAGCCTATATGATCACCATCCTTCAGTTCATCGCTGTTATAAGCGGCACACTTTTCACTGGAGCCGCAATCTACATCAATCTCGTCGAGCACCCGGCACGCATGGGCTGTGGAACAAAAATTGCGGCAATGGTTTGGGCTCCAAGTTATAAGCGTGCGACGGTTATGCAGGCTTCTCTGGCAATTGTGAGCTTTCTTGTCGGCAGTTCAACCTGGTTGCTTGGTGGGGGCATTTCATGGCTAGTTGGAGCGACGCTTATTGGTTCGGTCGTTCCGTTCACATTCATTGTCATCATGCCTATCAACCATAAGCTGTTGGAACCGGGACGAGACCTGTCATCTGATCAAACGCGGGTGTTGTTGGAGCAGTGGGGGCGGCTTCATGCTGTTCGTAGCGCACTCAGTTTGACAGCGTCCGTAGTTTATATTGTTCAGTTACTCAACGGGTAAATTTGGGACTTGTGGGTTTTGGCTCCCTGGGAACCAGCGCAACTTGGAAGTTCGGTATTAGATGCTTTAGCTTCCTGTTTCGCGAAGCTATGACTGCATGATTAGGAAATGATCCCGCCATTTCTCTGCATTCCCCATATCCCTGTGGGTTATGCAGGAGGTAGAGCACCAACAGTAGACGCTTTAGGCGACGCAGGAGCAGTCGCAAATGTAAAAAGATATCTTTAAAAAAAAGGGTGCAGTTGTAGCGCAAAATTGCTCTACAACTGCACCCCCGCATCCCTATGAGCTATGCAGGGGCAAATCCCCGTTGACTCTCTTCATTTGGCAAGTCGATTAAGCACCTTTCGGACCTGCAAACCACCAAATTATCAGCCCGAGAACGGGCAGCAGTATAATTAAAAGCACCCATAAAACTTGTGTTCCAGTTGTAGCGCCACTCTTTACGATGCTAATAATGGCCCAGATGTCCAGGACAAGCACGATAAAACCAAGAAAACCGCCGACTTGAATATCCATACGTCCTCCTAACAGGTTGTGTTTACTACATAAACTATTTCGCCTCATCAGTTTTAGACTCTACGCTTAAAAATAGATGAGTTCTGTACGGTAACGGACATTGCTCAGCTTGCATCGTTTTTAAGCACCCGTGATTACCGACGCATTAACAATGCAGAGTGGTTCAAGCAATTTTTCGATGTTAAATTCTATAGCGTCATCAACTGTTTTGATCGATATTTTATCTAGCAATGGTTGGTTTAGTTATCGACGAAAAATAAGATCGGGGTATGATGTTGATTTTTGCCTTCGTCCACTTTTTGATTGCAATGGTGAACTTTATGAATTCAAAAAAAATAGTGATAACAGAATCCGATTTACCTAAAGCCTGTAACTACATTGCCAAACAGTTTGCAGCACATAGCTGGTGGCCATCCGAACAACCGGGCGAGGCAAAGCGGGAGTTTGATTTAATGAAAGACAGTGCAACCGCTTTGAATGTATGGTGCGAGCGATGGCTGGATGCCGGGCAATGTAAAAAAATGGAAAAAGAGATCCGATCCTAGACCATCGGGCAACAGCTTCTTGTTGGGAATCAGGATGTTTACCGGAAACGCCAGTTCTCGCTACCGCTCGAACCGGCTTAAATCATTGCATCTACGGATTGCGGCTTACAGCGTTAGATGTAGCCTTAAATATAATTATATTTGCCGATTACGGGACGCCTCGAATATGCGCCGTCGCCAGATAAATCTCACAGATGAAATTGAGCAGCGCCATAATCAAACAGAACATCGCTGCAACGAATAACGAGGCTATAACTGCCTCCATGTCGAGAGCGAAGAACGACCCCAGAAACAATACCGCAACGACCGAGCAAATCAGCAGCAAGCAGGTTGTGCACAGACCAATCGCCCAATGAATAAGGCGAGCGCGCAGTCTTAAGGATTTTAGCTCCGCTTGAATAGCTTGGTTTGCTTTAACAGTCGGCAACGATCCGCTATTCAAAAATCTCGACCGATCGATAATGCGACCTAAACGGTTGGTCAGCACTGACAAGATAGCGGCAACACCGGTCAGCAAAAACACGGTAAGCGCACGCCCCAACCACATAGTCAGAACTGTTTTTCTCTGAATCAATCTC